>NZ_RPSE01000519.1:0-3524 GCF_003949955.1 Streptomyces sp. WAC05292 | reverse complement strand
GAGCCGCCTACGGCGCCGCCGCGCCCGCCCTCCAGCCGCCGCCGTTCGCCGCCCGCGCCGGCGCCGTAGGCGGCTCACCGGTCCGGGAGATCCTCGCCCTCACCGAACGCCCCGGCGTCGTCTCCTTCGCCGGCGGCCTGCCCGCACCCGAACTCTTCGACACCGAAGGGCTGCGCGCCGCCTACGACGCCGCGTTCGCGACCTCTGCCGCGCGGGCCCTCCAGTACTCCACCACCGAAGGCGCACCCGAACTGCGCCGGGCCGTCGCCGCACGGGCGACCGGCCGCGGTCTCGCGACCACCGCCGACGACGTCCTCGTCACCACCGGCTCCCAGCAGGCGCTGACCCTCATCACCGCCACCCTCGTCGAGCCGGGCGACACCGTCCTCGTCGAGAACCCCACCTACCTCGCCGCCCTCCAGGCCTTCGGCCTGGCCGGAGCCCGCGTCATACCCGTGCCCTGCGACGAGCAGGGCATCCTGCCGGACGCCTTGGAGGAGATCGTCCGCCGGGAGCGCCCGAAGCTCCTGTACTGCATCCCCACCTTCCAGAACCCCACCGGCCGCACCCTCCCCGCCGCCCGCCGGGCCGCGGTCGCGCAGGTCGCGGCCCGCCTGGGCCTGTGGCTGGTGGAGGACGACCCGTACGGCGACCTCCGCTTCGAGGGCGACGAGGTGCCGTGGCTCGCCGCGCACCCCGGCGCGGAGGACCGCACGGCGCTGCTGGGCAGCTTCTCGAAGATCATGGCGCCGGGGCTGCGCCTCGGCTGGCTCCGCGCCCCGGCCGCCTTGCGGCGGGCGGCGGTCGTCGCGAAGCAGGCGGCCGACCTGCACACCTCGACGGTGGACCAGCTGGCCGCCGCCCACTACCTGTCCGCCGCCGACCTCGACGCCCACATAGCCACGGTCCGCGACGCCTACCGCATCCGCCGCGACGCCCTCCTGGCCGGCTTGGGCGAGGCGCTCCCGGAGGGCTCGGAGTGGAACCGCCCGGAGGGCGGCATGTTCGTCTGGGCCCGCCTGCCGGAGGGTTACGACGCGACGGCCTTGCTGAAGCGCGCGGTGGCGAAGGACGTCGCGTTTGTGCCGGGCGCACCCTTCTATACGGGCACCCCGGATGCGCGGACGCTGCGCCTGTCGTTCACGACGCACACGGCGGAGGAGATCGCGGTGGGCCTGGAACGGCTGAGGGCGGCGGCGGGCTGAGGGGGACGGTTGTACGGGAGTCCCGGGCTCGGGGTCGGCGGTCGGCGGCGGGGTGAGGACGGCGGCAGCCGACTACTCGGGCCGGAAAGCGACGGGGTGGTGGCGTAGCCGGTAGCGGATCAGCCGGCATCAGGGGTGGTGCTGGGGGTGTCCCCGGCAGTTGATGGTGTCCGGGGCGTGCCGGTCCCTCAAGGGCGCTCCCTCCGGTCGCGTCGCTGCGCGATGGCCCTTGCGGGCCCCCCTTGACAGACCGACCCGCCCCGGAGGCATTTTTTCTGCCGGGACGCCCCCAGGGAAACGGCCAGGGGGGACGAAGACCACAGGGGTTCGTCAGAGCCCTTGCCCTCCCGCTCCGGCAGCCGTGTCCTGTCCCCCCGGCATCAGCAGCCCCGGCGGCGGAAGCCGCGTGGGCTCTGATGTCGCGAAACGATGCCCAGAGCATCATCCGGAGACAGGAGCGCCCCAGATCGCTACGTGGGCAACCTCGGCTCAGCGACTGACCGCCGTCAACGGCTGGGAGGCGCGACGGATCGCTACAGGCGCGCCCTCGGTTTGGCGGCTGGCGGCCGTCATGGCCGGGCAGCGCGACAGATCGCCATGGAGGTGCCGTCGGTTCGGCGGCTGACCGCCGGGTCCCGGGTACGGGCTTGCTGTCGCCAGACGCCGGTATATGAGGAGCGTGGAGCACGTAGGTGGCGCTTCGCCGCCCCGACGGCCTCCGGCCGCCGAGAGACGAGTGCCAGGCAGCGAGTTGGTGCGCTTCGCTGCCCCGGGACGGCGGCCGGGCGCCGGTATGGAAGGAGAGGGCAGCGAGGTGTGGCGCTTCGCGGCCACAAGCGGCGGCCGGACGCCGAGCAGACAGGGGTGTATAGCGATCTGCCGCGCCGCCCCTGCCCCGGACGGCCGTCGGCCGCCGAAAGAGCCGGGCCGCGTAGCGATCTGGGGCGCTCCTGTCGCCGGATGACGCTCTGGACATCGTTTCGCGACACCAGAACCCACGCGGCTACCGCCGACGGGTCTGCTGATGCCGGTGGGGCTGGATACGGCCGCCGGGGCGGGAGAGAAAGCTCCCTGATGCGCCCGGATGCCTCACGTTCCCTCCAGGCCATTCCCCTGGGGGCTTCCCGGCAGCTTGTTGGCATTCCGGGGCGGGACGTCCTGTCAAGGGTGGCCCGCAAGGGCCATCGCGCAGCGACGCGACCGCAGGGAGCGCCCTTTACAGGACGGCCCGCACCGGAAGGACAATCGGCTGCCGGGACACCCCCAGCACCACCCGACCCCGAGCCACATGGCTCCCGACCATCCGGCTCCCGCCGCCGCCTTCCAGACCCCGCCTCCCCGTCGTCACTTCGCGGCGCCGTCCGTATAGCGGGGGAGGCCGTTGGTGGGGATGGTCCAATCCGCGATCGTGACGTCTTCGCCGTACACGAAGTCCTTGCGTGTCGCGTACCTGGGGCCTGCTGGCGTGGTGTGGATGTCACTCATCACCGCGCCTGTGCCGGTACGCGGGTCGAAGACCGCGTACACGGGGATGCCGAGCAGGGCGTAGTCGCGCATCTTGCCGATCCAGTCGTTGTCCGGATTGGAACGGGAAACGACCTCGATCGCGGCGATCACCGTGCGCGGGTCAAAGGAACCTTCGCCCTGCATGTCTTCGAATGCGATCACCATGACGTCGGGGTGTCGCATGATGCCCTCGGGCTCGTCCTCCACGTCAGGTGTTCCCACGTGCGCCCACAGGCCGTCCGGCATCGCCTTCTCCAGGCGCCGGCTGACCAGCCCTGCCGTCACCTCGTGCGGCCGTCCAGGGGCCATCATGTCGTGGACGATCCCTTCCTTGGTGATCTCGAGTTTGCCGGGAACCACGTCCTCGATCCGGTCGATACCGTCACGCATGGCGCGGTAGAGGGCGTTGCCGTTCCGGGAGGCGTCAGGCGCGATGGTCATGGTGGCTCCTCGTCCGTGGCCGTGGGCCCGAGTCATCACCTTCATGCTAGGCAGCTCCTTCTGCGCGCACCCCGCAGCCGCTTCGTGTACCGCCCGCGGCTCGTCCGTCCGCGCGCCTGCAGTCGCCGCATCTGCCCGGGGTCGGGGAGCGGAAGACGCGGCCGCAGCCGTCGCAGTCCTGGAAGGGGTCCGGGCGGGGACCCCGGCCCCGCAGGCCGGGCCGGGGGCGCGCCTGGGGCGGGAGGAGTTCGCGGAGGCGGTGGGCGATCACCGAGGGTGGGTGACGCAGGTCCGGTGGCAGGCCGGTGGAGAGTGCCAGGGAGATCGCCTCGGGTGGGGCGCCGCGCTCCAGCCAGCCGACGGTGCCGGGGG
>NZ_RPSE01000518.1:0-3534 GCF_003949955.1 Streptomyces sp. WAC05292 | reverse complement strand
CCCCCACCCCGGCCCCCACCTCGGGAACCGACACCAGCGCGACGCCCGTCCCCACGTTCACGGGCACCACTGCCGGGATGACCGACTGCCGGTAAAGCAATCCCAAAAGCCGGTGTCCGAACCGAAAGGCATGAGCGCTTTGCCCCGGTTTCAGGTGAGTGGAATTTGTCACCACCATGGTTTGGAGCGGACCGGGGCGGATAAGGTGAGCGATCCGGTGCCCTGGCCAGCGAAGAGGCCGTGCACCAGCAGCCGGATCGTTGACCGGGCGCCTTGGGGGAGGCGTGTCGCGAGGCACCGACGGAGGATTCAAGCAACCGTGGATGCGCAGAGCCGTGGGCGGGCGGACGAGATCGACCCCGCCGACCAGTGGGTGCTCAACCCCCGCACCGGCAACTACGAACTGCGACTGGACCGCTCCGGTCCGCAAGGTCCGTCGCCGGCGGTGGCCCCGCCGCGGAGACCGTCGCGGTCCCGCTCGCAGGCGGCACCCCCGGCCCAGCCCACCGGGACCACGTCCCGGGCGGCCGGAACGGCCTCCGGGTCGGCCGGAGCCCCCGCCAAGACCCCCGGCGGCGGGAGCCCGTCGAAGACTCCCGGCACCGGCTCGCCGGCACCCTCGGTGCCGGGTCCGCGCCGCGGCGAGTCCCCGCCGGGCCGGCGCGGCGGCCGCCCGCGGAAGGGCGGTTCGGGTCCGCGCCGCAAGCGGGCCCTGGTGGTGACGGGCGGCACGCTGGCGTTCCTGCTGGTGGGCGGCTCGCTCGGCGCGTACCTCTACTACAACCACCTCAACGGCAACCTGAAGGTCACCGACGTCGGCGACGCGGGCACGGGCGGCTTCAAGAAGGACCAGCCGATCAACATCCTCGTGATCGGCACCGACAAGCGCTCCGGCTCCGGCAACGAGGGGTACGGCGACGCGGGCAGCCCCGGGCACGCCGACACGACGATCCTGTTCCACGTCTCGAAGGACCGCACCAACGCCACCGCGCTGTCGATCCCGCGCGACCTGATCACGACCATCCCGGCCTGCCCGACGAAGCAGCCGGACGGCACGACGAAGACGATCCCCGGCCGCAAGGGGGACCGCTTCAACACGAGCCTCGGCCAGGAGGGCCGCGACCCGGGCTGCACGATGCGCACGGTCAAGGAGCTCACCGGGATCACCGTCGACCACTTCATGATGGTCGACTTCAACGCGGTGAAGGTGCTCAGCACCGCGGTCGGCGGCGTGCCCGTCTGCCTGGAGAAGGCCGTCGACGACGAGGACTCGAAGCTCAAGCTGGGCCCGGGCGAGCACCGCCTGCAGGGCGAGGAGGCGCTGGCGTTCGTCCGGACCCGGCACGCCTTCGGCAACGAGAGCGACCTGGACCGCATCAAGACGCAGCAGCAGTTCCTGAGTTCGATGATGCGCGAGATGAAGTCCAAGGAGACGCTGACCAGTCCGAAGAAGTTCTTCTCCCTCGCCGAGGCGGCCACGAAGTCGCTGACGGTGGACTCGGGCATCGGGTCGATCGAGAAACTCACCAACCTCGCCGGCGAGTTGAAGGACATGAACCTCAAGAACGTCACCTTCACCACTCTCCCGGTGCGCGACAACCCGGCGGAGAAGGTCAAGGCGACGGTGGTCGTCGACCACGCGCAGGCCGACCCGCTGCTGGAGATGATCCGGGCGGACGTGTCCCTCACCGAGGTCGAGGAGAAGGAGCAGGCGGCGAAGGACGCCGCCGACGCCGAGGCGAAGGCCAAGCAGGACGCCCTGCTCCAGGGCCCGCGCGCGCAGGCGAAGGACGTACGGGTGGACGTCCTCAACGGGGGCGGCCCGGCGGGCTCCGCCTCGGCCACCCTCGGCTGGCTGCAGAACACCAAGGGCGTCTCCAAGTCCAGCAACCTCGGCAACGCGCCGGCCAAGCTGGACGCCACCCGGCTGGAGTACGCCCCGAACCAGGCCGACCAGGCCCGCGCCCTCGCGGACATGATGGGGCTGCCCGCCTCGGCGCTGAAGATGGGCACGGCCGACGCGGCGCCCAGGACCGCGATGAAGCTGACGCTCGGCGCGGACTTCAGGGGCGCGGGGGTCTCCATGACGGCTCCGCAGAAGGCGCCGGAGAACATCCAGCGCGTCGAGGCGGACAAGGCGATCTGCGCCAAGTAGCCGTACCGGCCGGCCGGCCGCTCACCGACGAGCGGCCGGCCGGCGCCCGACCTGCGCCGGACCGCGGGCGCACCATGACGACATGACGTGATCTCTAGGGGGGACGTGTGAGGAGCAACAGCGTGCGCGGGGAGGGGGCGCCCGCCCGGCCGGACGGCGACACGGCCGACGGCGGACCAGCCGCCCGCGGCGGCGTCCCCGCACCGCGCCCGGGCGCGGACTCCGCGGCCGCGGCGGCTTCCGGGGCAGGCCCCTCCCCCCGGCGCGGCAAGCGCCGGATACTCCGCTGGACGGCCTCGGTGCTGGCCTTCCTCATACTCGCGACGGCGGCGGCCGGATACCTCTACTACCGCCACCTCAACGGCAGCATCCAGACGGACGCGCTCAACCTGGGCGAGAACAAGCTGGGCGGCTCCCGGCCCAACGCCTTCGGGCAGACCCCGCTGAACATCCTCCTGATCGGCTCCGACGCCCGCGACGGCGAGGAGAACAAGGCCCTCGGCGGCGCAAAGGACACCTTCGACGGGCCGCCGCTCGCGGACGTGCAGATGCTGCTGCACCTGTCGGCGGACCGCAGCAACATGTCGGTGGTGTCGATGCCGCGCGACACGATGCTGAAGATGCCCAAGTGCACCGAGCCGAACGGCAAGGTGCACTCGGCGAGCCGGGGCCTCGTCCAGACCAACGAGTCGCTCAGCCGCGGTGGTCCGGGCTGCACGGTCGCCGCCTGGCAGGACCTGACCAAAATCCCGATCGACCACTTCATGATGATCGACTTCAAGGGCGTGGTGACGATGGCGGACGCCATCGGCGGCGTCCCGGTCTGCGTCCAGGAGAACGTCCACTCCCTGACCCGGGACGGCAAGGGCTCCGGCCTGAAGCTCGCCAAGGGCGAGAACGTCATCCAGGGCGAGGTGGCCCTTCAATGGCTGCGGACCCGCTACGGCTTCGAGGACGGCAGCGACATAGGCCGCGCCCACGCCCAGCACATGTACATGAACTCGCTGGCCCGGGAGTTCCGCCGGAACGCCAAGCTGAGCAATCCCATGAAGCTCAACAGCCTCGCGCAGGCCGCCATCAAGGCGATGGTCGTGGACCCCGGCCTCAACAAGATCGACAAGTTGTACGACCTGAGCATGGAGCTCAAGAAGGTCGACCCGTCCCGCATCACCATGACGACGATGCCGTGGATCCCGAGCCCGTCGGACTCGGCCCGCGTCGAGCCGAAGCCCGGCGAGGCGGAGGACCTGTTCCGGATGATCCGGGAGGACATCCCGCTCGACGGCAAGGGCCCCGAGCATCCCGCCGCCCCCGGGGCCGCGCCGTCCGCGAGCGCCTCCGGCGCGCCCGCGACCCCCGCGGCCCCGGGGGCGGCGGGA
>NZ_RPSE01000517.1:0-3543 GCF_003949955.1 Streptomyces sp. WAC05292 | reverse complement strand
GAACGCCCCGACCGCCTCGCGGACCCCGTGCGGCCGCCCGGCATGCGGGGCCCGGCAGCGCTGCGCTTCCTGTGGGAGCGCTTCCTGGTGCCGCTCGCCGAGGCCATGGCCCCCGGGGTCCGCGAGGCGGTCGGGGCGTTCCGCCCGGACGCGGTCGTCGCCGACCAGCAGGCGCTGGCGGGGGCGCTGGTCGCCGAGGAGCTGGGGATCCCGTGGGCCACGTCGGCGACGACGTCCGCGGAGTTCGCGGACGCGCTCGCCCCGATGCCGCGGGTCGCCGCCTGGAACGACGAGCTGCTGAGCGGCCTGCGCCGGCGGATCGGGCGCCCGGGCGGCACCTGCGACCCGCGCTTCTCCCCGTACCTCGTGCTCGCGTTCAGCACCCCCGAGCTGGCGGGGCCGGTCCTGCGCGGCGGCGACCGGATCGCCTGGGTCGGGCCCTCGCTGGCGGCCCGGCCGCGCCCGGCGGCGTTCCCGTGGGAGCGTCTCGATCCGGGGCGTGCGCTGGTGCTGGTGACGCTGGGGACCGCGAACGCCGGCGCCGGCGGGCGGTTCCTCACGGAGGCGGCGGGCGCCGTGCGGGCGCGGGCCGGGGCGGTGCAGGGCGTGTTCGCCGATCCCGACGGAGTCCTCGGCGTGCGGGAGGACGATCCGGACGTCGTCGCGTTGCCGTACGTGCCGCAGCTCGACCTGCTGGAGCGGGCCGCGGCCGCGGTCTGCCACGCCGGGCACAACACCGTGTGCGAGGCGCTGTGGCACGGCGTCCCGCTGGTCGTGGCGCCGATCCGCGACGACCAGCCGGTGGTCGCCGCGCAGGTGGCGGGGTGCGGCGCCGGCGTCCGGGTCCGCTTCGGGCGCGCCGGCGCCGCCGCCATCGGCGCGGCCCTCGACACCGTGCTGGGGGAGCCGCGGATCCGGGCGGCGGCTGCGGGCGTCTCCGCGGCGTTCCGGGCGGCGGGCGGCGCGGCCGCCGCGGCGGACCATCTGGAACGGCTGGCCCGGCCGCCGGCCGGGGAAGGGGAGGACGGATGAGCGGGCGCAGGGAGCGCGCGGCCCGGGTGGCCGCGCTGCGGGCGGCGTACCGGGAGGAACTCGCGGACGGCACGGCGGTGTTCTTCGAGCCGCGCGCGCACCGCTGCCCGTGGTGCGGCTCGGGCCGGCTGGGGGGCCGGCTGCGCACGGCGGACCTGTTGCAGCACAAGCCGGGCGAGTTCGCCCTGGACCGGTGCCACGACTGCGGGCACGTCTTCCAGAACCCGCGGCTGAGCGAGCGCGGACTGGCCTTCTACTACCGGGACTTCTACGACGGCCTGGGCGAGGAGCGCCTCGCCGGGGTCTTCGCGGGGCGTACGGCCTCCTACCGGGCGCGCGCCGAGTCGGTACGCCCGCACCTGGCCGGTCCGGCGGAGTGGCTGGACGTGGGCACCGGGCACGGGCACTTCTGCGCGACGGCCGCGGAGCTCCTGCCCGACGTGGCGTTCGACGGCCTGGACCGCTCCGACGGGGCGGAGCTGGGCGAGCTCGCGGGCCGGGTCCGGCACGGGCACCGCGGGACGTTCGCCGAGCTGGCGCAGAAGGCGCCCGGGTCGTACGACGTGGTGAGCATGTTCCACTACCTGGAGCACGCGCCGGACCCGCTCGCCGAGTTGGAGGCGGCGTACGCGGTCCTGCGGCCCGGCGGGCTGCTCGTGGTGGACGTGCCGGACCCGGAGAGCCGCTGGGCGCGGCTGCTGGGCCGCTGGTGGCTGCCGTGGCTCCAGCCGCAGCACCTGCACCTGGCGCCGGCGGGCAACCTGCGCCGGAGGCTGGAGGCGTGCGGGTTCACCGTGCTGGCGCAGGAGCACGCGCAGGCGCACGACGCGGTGGACCTGGTGGCGGCGGCGTGGCTGGCGCTGGACGCGGTGGCGCCCCGGGAGGACCTGCCGTGGCTTCCGGAGCCGCCGGGCGCGGCCCGGCGGGCACTGCGGGGCGCCGCCCTGGTGGCCGGGGTGCCGCTGCTGCTGGCGGCGACCGTCATGGACCGGGCGGTGGCGGGCCCGGCGGCGGAGCGGTGGGGGCTGACGAACGCCTACCGGCTGGTGGCCCGCCGCGAGGCTCCCTCTGACGGTGCATCCGCTTCCACCGGAAGGTGAGCCCCCGGTTCCGGGCGGCTTTCGGACCGGTGCGAGACTGTGCCCCGGTCCGGACGGGAGCGTCCGGGCCGGCAGTACGGGCGAGCGGCCGGCGGGAGGCGCAGTTGAGCATCAGTGTCGAGGGACAGGTCGACTTGGCGGGGCCGGCGGGCAGGCTGCTGCACCGGCGGAGGCTGCACAACTCCACGGTGATGCAGTCGTTCGGCATCGACCCGGTCACCGGGGACGTCTTCGTCCTCCAGGTCGTCGAGGGCGGCCTCACCCTCCCCGGCGAGTCCGGCCCCCGCACCGGCCGCCAGCGCGCGTACGCCGGCGACCTCGCCGTGACCCGCCTCGACCCGGCGGGCACGATCACCGGGCACATGTACCTGCGGGGCTTCGGCCACGGCGTGTCCATGGGCGTCGAGCACCACGACGGCGTCTCGCGGCTGTGGACCGAGACCGCGTCCGTCCCGATGGGTTCGAACGTGCCCGAGGAGGAGAAGGACGGCTACGGCACCGCCGTCACGCACTTCGAGTTCCGCAGCGGCACGACCCTCTCCCAGGGCTCCGCGCAACTCGCCCCGGCCTACCGGCCGGTGTCCGGCGCCACCAACGTCACCTGCACCATCGACCCGACGACGAACCGCGTCGTCGTCCGCTTCAAGAGCGGCACCATGCTGTTCGAGTCGTACGACCTGGACAGGGCCCGGGCGGGCGACTGGACGCCGATCGCCCGGATCGCCCAGCCGGACGCGAAGGGCACCTTCCAGGGGTACGCCTCCCTGGGCCGCGTCCTGTACATGGTGGCCGGCAACGGCTACTCGGACACGGTGAAGCCGCCGGGCAACACCTGGCTGACGGCCGTGGACTGGACGGACGGGTCCGTCCTCGACCAGCGGTTCAGCACCGCGGCCCCGGGCCTGGAGCTGCGGGAGCCCGAGGGGATGGCCGTCTCGGTGCGCGGCGGGGTGCCGCACGTGCACGTCGGGTTCGCGGGCGAGGAGCCCGGCCCGCGCACCTGCACGATCGTGTCGCTCTCGGGGGCGCCCGAGGTCGACGGGGTGAAGGTGCTGGCCGACTGGCAGCCGATCCCCCTCGCGAGCGGCGTCACCGCGGACGTGCGGGCCCCGCGGGGACGCCTCGTCGGCATCGCGGGTACGACGGTGCTGCAGCTGAGCGGAGGGGTGAAGGGCAGCTTCGAGGCGGACACCCTGATCGGCCGGCTGCCCGACGCCCTGGCTCCGAGCATGGCGGCCCAGTGCAGCGTCCCGCGCAACAACAGCGGCGGGGTGTGCACCGCGCGGGCGGAGGCGAACGCGATCCGCGAGCTGTGGCTCTACGGCGGGCGTACGACGAACCCGATCACCTGGGCGCAGCTGGACAACTACAGCGCCGTCTGGCGCTGACCGCACACGGCCCTCCCCCGCTC
>NZ_RPSE01000516.1:0-3559 GCF_003949955.1 Streptomyces sp. WAC05292 | reverse complement strand
TCCCGGGGGGAGGCGACCGGCTGCCGGTCGCCTCCCCCCGGGAGGTCCGCGCGCACGCCCGGCGGACCATGCTCCGGCACCGCGGCCCCCTGGCGGCCTCCCTCGCCCTGCACGCACTGGCCTGCGCCGCCGCGCTGGCCGCACCCCAGCTCCTCGGCCGGATCGTCGAGGACGCCGCGCACGGCTCGCTCGCCGTCACCCCGGTCGCCCTCGCCCTGTGCGCCGCGGTCGTCCTCCAGGCGGTGTTCACCCGCTTCGCCCGGCTGGCCTCCCTCCGCCTCGGCGAGACCGTACTGGCCGAGCTGCGCGAGGAGTTCGTCGACCGGGTGCTGGCCCTGCCCACCCCCGTCGTGGAGCGGGCCGGCACCGGCGAGCTGGTCACCCGCACCACCCGGGACGTCGACGTCCTCGCCCTCACCGTGCAGCGGGCCGTCCCCGACACCCTCGTGGCGGGCACCACCATCGCCCTGACCATCGGCGCCGTCTTCCTCACCGATCCGCTGCTGGTACTGCCCTGCCTGGTCGCCGTCCCCGTGCTGTGGCTGTCGACCCGCTGGTACCTGCGGCGGGCCCGGACCGGCTACCTGCGCTCCAACTCCGCGTACGCGCGCCTCACCGACACCCTCGGCGAGACCGTCGCCGGCGCCCCCACGGTGGAGGCGCTCCGGCTCCAGGGGCGCCGCCGGCGCCGCACCGACGCGGACATCGCCGCCTCGTACGCGGCCGAGCGGCACACCCTGAACCTGCGCAGCACCTACCTGCCGATCGCCGACACCGGCTACATCCTCCCCGTGGCCGCCACCCTGGTCATCGGCGGGCTCATGTACATCGAGGGGATGGTCGGCCTGGCCGCCGTCACCGCCGCCACCCTGTACGTCCAGCAGGTGATCGGGCCCGTCGACACCATGCTGTACTGGATGGACGAACTCCAGGTCGGCGGCGCCTCCATGGCCCGCATCCTCGGCGTCCGCCACGCCGCCGCCCCGCCGGCGGCCGCCCCGGCCACCGCCGCCGCCCCGGACGACGCCCCGCGACCCGGCGCCCCCCGCGACGCCGCGATCGACGTCCAGGGCGTCCACTTCGCCTACCGGGAGCGGCAGGAGAGCCTCCGCGGCGTCGACCTGCACGTACGGCCCGGCGAGCGGCTGGCCGTCGTGGGCCCCTCCGGCGCCGGCAAATCCACCCTCGGCCGCCTCCTCGCCGGGATCGACACCCCCGGCCGGGGCACCGTCCGCCTGGGCGGCGTCCCCCTGACCGATCTGCCGCCTGACGAACTGCGCCGCGGCGTCATCCTCGTCACCCAGGAGTACCACGTCTTCCGCGGCACCCTCGCCGACAACCTGCTCGTCGCCCGCCCCGACGCGACCCCCGCGGACCTGGAGCGCGCCCTGCGGGCCGTCGCAGCCTGGGAGTGGGCGTCGGCGCTGGGCCTGGACCACGAGGTCGGCTCCGGCGCGGCCGAACTCCCCCCGCCCCGCGCCCAGCAGCTGGCCCTGGCCCGGCTGCTGCTGCTCGACCCGCCGGTCGTCGTCTTCGACGAGGCGACCGCCCTCCTCGACCCGCACACCGCGCGCACGGTGGAACGCTCCCTGGCCGGGCTCCTCGCCGGCACGGTCGTCTCCATCGCCCACCGCCTCCACACCGCCCACGACGCCGACCGCGTGGTCGTCCTGGAGGACGGCC
Source organism: Streptomyces sp. WAC05292 (assembly GCF_003949955.1). Lineage (NCBI taxonomy): Bacteria > Bacillati > Actinomycetota > Actinomycetes > Kitasatosporales > Streptomycetaceae > Streptomyces > Streptomyces sp. WAC05292. The sequence continues at coordinate 1,876 of NZ_RPSE01000516.1, read as the reverse complement.
GCATCACCGAGACCGGCAGCCACGACGAACTGGTGGCCCGCGGCGGGGCGTACGCCCGCCTGTGGAAGTCCTGGCACGGCTGATCCAGGCTCCCGGAGTCCCGAAGGTGGATCCCCATGGCGATCGACGAGCTGCCCGTCGCGTGGCGGCTGCCTCCCCAGGACGCCGAGGCGGGACGGCGTGCGCTGTGGTGGACCGTGGGACCGGACGGCGAACTCGCCGTGATGCCGGTCCACCGCCGGTACCTGAGCGGCGACAAGTACCTCCGCGGGTGGATCGGATGGCGTGGCGTCGGGCCGTACCCTCCGGGACGCGGAGGGGAGCATGGCGGGGAGAACGCCGTCGTGTACTCCCCCGAGGGCCCGCCGGAGGGTGCCCTGCCTCGGCGACGACATCCCGGCCCTGGTCACCGACCGCAGCGGGGGCATCTGGACCGCCTACGGCGACGAGGGCATGCACGGTGGCCACCCGGAGTCCGCGGCCGGCCTTGCGGGCTGGAACACCCGGGGCGTCGCGGCGTGGGCGGGTGGTCAAGCACTGCGGTCAGGGCAGCGGCGGCACCCTGTGGCTCCGCGCCGGCCGTACCCGGGTGCGCATCGACGCCTGACGCGGGCCCCGGCGCGGTGCGGCGCGGCGCCGACGGGCTCGGTCGCCTCACCACGCCACGGGCAGCCGGTGCACCCCGTAGAAGCCCATGTCCTCCCCCAGCGGCACCTCCGACGGCGGCACGGACAGCTTCAACCCGGGGAAGCGGGCGAGCAGCGCCGGGAACGCGATCCGCATCTCCGTGCGGGCCAGGTGCTGGCCGATGCACTGGTGCGCCCCGTGGCCGAACGCCAGGTGTCCGGAGGCGGGGCGGGCGAGGTCGAGGCGGTCGGGGTCGGCGAAGCGCGCCGGGTCGCGGTTCGCGGCGGACAGCGAGACCGTGACGGACTCCCCGGCGCGCAGCGTGCGCCCCTCCAGGACGACGTCCTCCAGCGGGGAGCGGGGCACCCCGAAGTGGAAGATGGTCAGGTAGCGCAGCAGCTCCTCCACCGCGTTCCCGGCGAGCGACGGGTCGTCCGCGAGCCGGGCCGCCTCGCCCGGGTGGCAGAGCAGCGCGAACGTGCCGAGCCCGAGGGAGCCGGCGGTCGTCTCGTGCCCCGCCGACAGCAGCAGGGCGCCCACGCCGGCGACCTCCGCGGTGGACAGATCGCCCCCGGCGGCGAGCGCGCTCAGCAGGTCCTCGCCGGGCGCCCGGCGCCGGTGCCGGGCCAGCTCCGTGAGGAACGCGTCCAGTTCGGCCATCGCCGCCGCGGCCTCGGCGGCGGTCGCGTCGATCCGGAACAGGGTGGCGCTGTTGCGCTGGAAGGAGGCCCGCTCGCCGTACGGCACGCCGAGCAGCTCGCAGATCACCAGGGAGGGGACGGGCAGCGCGAACGCCTCGACGAGGTCGGCCCGGCCGCCGAGGGCGGCCATCGCCTCCAGGTGGTCCCCGACGATCCGCTCGATGCGGGGCGCCAGGGCCCGCGTACGGCGGGCGGTGAACCAGCCCATCAGCTGCCGGCGCAGCCGCGTGTGCTGCGGCGCGTCCATGTCGACGAGCCAGCCCGGCAGGGCGGGGCTGCCGTAGAACGGGTCCGTTCCCGGCCGGGCCACCGGCACGCGCTTGAGCTCCGAGCGCGCGCTGAAGCGGGGGTCGGCGAGGACCCGGCGGGCCGCCTCGTGCCCGGTGACGAGCCATCCGAGGTGGCCGTCGGGGTAGCGCAGGCGGCTGACCGGGCCGCGGGCGCGGAGCGCCGCGAGCTCCGGCGGCGGGTCGAACGGGCGGTCCCGGTCGCGGGCGGTGGGGTGGTCGGGAACGCCCGCGCCGCCGCTCACGAGGCGCCCCCCGCCC
>NZ_RPSE01000515.1:0-3569 GCF_003949955.1 Streptomyces sp. WAC05292 | reverse complement strand
GCACCGCGGGCCGGGGCCCGTCAGGGCCGGGAGGGCGGAGCCGCCGGCGCGGAGGCGGCCCGGCCCGCGGTGCGGTTGGCGAGGAAGACGCCCGCCGCGATGAGGGGCACGCCGACCAGCACCGCGGCCGTCGGCGACTCGCCCAGCAGCGGCACGGCGAGCAGGACCACGAGGACCGGGCTCAGGCTGCCGACGGCCGAGCTGCGCTCGGCGCCCAGCCGGCGGATCGCGAAGGCGTACAGCAGCCCCGCGCACAGCCCGACCCCGAGGCCCTGCACGACGGTGAACACGGCGATGTCGGACGCGGTCGCCGAGGCGAGGCCGCTCGGCAGCGCGCCCGTCAGGACGAGAGCGGCCAGCACGGCGAACGACGGCAGGCACAGCAGGCCGATCGAGCCGACCGGGTCGAGCCCGACCTCCTTCAGCCCGACGGTGTACAGCGCCCACAGGCCGCTGGCGGCGAGCAGGATCCCCGATCCCGCGAGGACCGAGGCGTTCAGGGGGAAGACGTGCCGCCACACCAGCGCGACCACGCCGGCCGCGATCAGCAGGAGGCCGGCCGCCTGGGTGCCGCGCGGGAGGCCCCGCCCGGAGGCGGCCACGAGGGCCGCGACGAACAGCGGCACCATGCCCGGCACGATGGAGCCGACGAACGCGGCCGACGTGAGGGAGCCCCCGTACATCGCCGCCAGGAAGAACGGCACCCCGGCCCCGCAGGCGACCTTGAGGGCGACGGCGGGCCGGACGGCGGCCAGGGCGCGGCGGCGCCGCCACAGGGCGGGTGCCAGAACGGCGAGCGGGACGCCGAAGCGCAGCAGGCCGGCGTCGGCGGGCAGCAGGGTGGAGGAGCCCAGCGCGCGGGCGCTCAGCGCGAACGCCGCCCAGATGAGCACGGTCAGCGCCAGCGCCGCCATGCCCTGCGCCTGCGGGCTGAGCCCGCGCACCCCCGCCGTGCGGGCCTGCGGGGGTGCCGCGGCGGGTGCGGTGTTCACGGCGACCACAGTCGTTCCTCCAGCCTGAAGAAGGCCGGATCCGGCCACAGGGCAACGCTAGACCTTTCGCCAGGGCAGCCGATTGCCACTTCTGCCCTCCAGGCGTACGTTGAGGGCAGAATCTGCCAAGGAGGGGCCATGGACTCTGTGGATCTGCAAATCATCAGGGAGTTGCAGGCCGACGGCCGGCTCTCGAACCAGGAGCTCGCCGACCGGGTCCGCCTCTCGCCCTCGCCCTGCCTGCGCCGGGTCCGCCGACTGGAGGAGGCGGGGTTGATCCGGGGTTACACGGCGATGGTCGACCAGGTGGCGTTCGGGTTGCCGATCACCGTCTTCGTCCGGATACGGCTGGAGCGCCACACCGGCGAGGCGGTGCGGATCTTCGAGGAGCACGTCGCCGTGATCGAGCACATCCAGGACTGCTACCTGATGGCCGGGAGCAGCGACTACCTCCTGCGCGTCGTCATCGAGAGCCTGGAGGCGTACGAGGCGCTGGTCCGCCACCGCATCCACGCGATTCCCGGTATCGCCTCCATCGAGTCGAGCTTCGCCTTCGGCAGCGTGAAGCAGTCGAGGATCTACCCGGCCCCGAAGTGACGCGGCCCCTCACCGGCCGGCTGCCGATTCGGGCATATGGCGTCGGAAGCCGCATCCCGCAGGCTTACCGGCCCCGGCGGCGAATCCGACACGGGTGCCCCTTGAAGGATCAAAGTACGAGGGGGTTAGCATATGAGCGCCGCCTAGCTCGAAAGATAAACCTGTGACTGTCAACGAGGACTCGTTCACCAACTGGAAGAACCGCGAGGAGATCGCGGAGTCGATGATCCCGATCATCGGGAAGCTGCACCGCGAGCGGGACGTCACCGTCCTGCTGCACAGCCGCTCCCTGGTGAACAAGTCGGTGGTCAGCATTCTGAAGACCCACCGGTTCGCCCGGCAGATCGACGGCGAGGAGCTGTCGGTCACCGAGACGATGCCGTTCCTCCAGGCCCTCTCCGCGCTCGATCTCGGCCCGTCCCAGATCGACATCGGCATGCTGGCCGCGACGTACAAGACCGACGACCGCGGCCTGTCCGTGGCCGACTTCACCGCCGAGGCCGTCGCCGGCGCCACCGGTGCGAACAAGATCGAGCGCTCCACCGGCCGGGACGTCGTCCTCTACGGCTTCGGCCGCATCGGCCGCCTCGTCGCCCGCCTCCTCATCGAGAAGGCCGGTTCGGGCAACGGCCTGCGCCTGCGCGCCATCGTCGTGCGCGGCGGAGGCGAGCGGGCCGCCGAGGACATGGTCAAGCGTGCCTCGCTGCTGCGCCGCGACTCCATCCACGGCCAGTTCCAGGGCACCATCACCGTGGACGAGGCGAACAGCACGATCATCGCCAACGGCAACGCGATCCGGGTGATCTACGCCAACGACCCCTCCGAGGTCGACTACACGGCGTACGGCATCAAGGACGCCATCCTCATCGACAACACCGGCAAGTGGCGCGACCGCGAGGGCCTCTCCAAGCACCTGCGCCCCGGCATCGACAAGGTCGTCCTGACCGCCCCGGGCAAGGGCGACGTCCCGAACATCGTCCACGGCGTCAACCAGGACATGATCAAGCCGGACGAGCGCATCCTCTCCTGCGCCTCCTGCACCACCAACGCGATCGTCCCGCCGCTGAAGGCCATGGACGACGAGTACGGGGTGCTGCGCGGCCACGTGGAGACCGTCCACTCGTTCACGAACGACCAGAACCTGCTGGACAACTACCACAAGGCCGACCGCCGCGGCCGCTCCGCGCCGCTCAACATGGTCATCACCGAGACCGGTGCCGCCTCGGCCGTCGCGAAGGCGCTGCCCGACCTCAAGGCCCCGATCACCGGCAGCTCGATCCGCGTCCCCGTCCCGGACGTCTCGATCGCCATCCTGAGCCTGCGCCTGGGCCGCGAGACCACCCGCGAGGAGGTCCTGGACCACCTGCGCAACGTCTCGCTGCACTCGCCGCTGAAGCGCCAGATCGACTTCACGACCGCGCCCGACGCCGTCTCGATGGACTTCGTCGGCTCGCGCCACGCGTCGATCATCGACGCCGGCGCCACCAAGGTCGACGGCGACAACGCGATCCTGTACCTGTGGTACGACAACGAGTTCGGCTACTCGTGCCAGGTCATCCGCGTCGTGCAGCACGTCTCCGGCGTCGAGTACCCGACCTTCCCGGCGCCGCAGGCCTGACGGCAGCGCCACCCCTGCAGTACGGGCGCCCGCCCCGGGACCACACCCCGGGGCGGGCGCCCGTTTCCTATAGTGGCGCCGTGTGAGCACCCAACCCCGGCCCCACGGCCGCATATTCGACGACCTCCACGCCGGCTCCGTGCGGGACACCGCCGCCCTGCGCGCCCTCTACGAGCAGCCCAGTGAGCTGGTCCGGCGCAAGGAGGTGGACCGCCTCCACGACGTGGCCCGCGACTTCATCGCCCGCGCCTCCCTCGTCTTCGTCGCCACCGCCGGCGCCGACGGCCGCTGCGACGTCTCCCCGCGCGGCGGTCCCGCCGGATTCGCCACCGTCCTGGACGAGTTCACCCTCGCCCTGCCCG
>NZ_RPSE01000514.1:0-3570 GCF_003949955.1 Streptomyces sp. WAC05292 | reverse complement strand
GGCGGGGGCGGCGCAGGGGCGTGCGGTCAGGCCGTCGGCACCGCGGATCCCTGCGCCTGGATGGCGGTGATCGCGACGGTCGTGACGATGTCCTGGACGAGCGCGCCGCGCGAGAGGTCGTTCACCGGCTTGCGCAGGCCCTGGAGGACCGGGCCGACCGCGACGGCGCCCGCCGAGCGCTGCACGGCCTTGTACGTGTTGTTGCCCGTGTTGAGGTCGGGGAAGATCAGCACGGTCGCCCGGCCGGCGACCTCCGACCCGGGCAGCTTCGTCGCGGCGACCGACGGCTCGACCGCGGCGTCGTACTGGATGGGCCCCTCCACGGCCAGGTCGGGGCGCCGGGCCCGGACGATCTCGGTGGCCTTGCGGACCTTGTCGACGTCCGCGCCGCTGCCGGAGGTGCCCGTCGAGTACGAGAGCATGGCGATCCGCGGCTCGACGCCGAAGGCCGCCGCGGTCGCCGCGGACTGGATGGCGATGTCGGCGAGCTGCTCGGCGTCCGGGTCCGGGTTGACCGCGCAGTCGCCGTAGACCAGCACCTGGTCCGCCAGGCACATGAAGAAGACGGAGGAGACGATCGCCGCCTCCGGCTTCGTCTTGATGATCTCGAAGGCGGGGCGGATGGTCGCGGCGGTCGAGTGCACCGACCCCGACACCATGCCGTCGGCCAGCCCCTGCTGGACCATCAGCGTGCCGAAGTAGTTGGCGTCCGTCACCACGTCGGCCGCGAGTTCGACCGTCATGCCCTTGTGGGCGCGGGCCTGTGCGTAGAACTCCGCGAAGCGCTCCCGCAGCGGGGAGGTGGCCGGGTCGATGAGCTGGGCCGCCGACACGTCCACGCCGAGGTCGGCGGCCCGCTTCAGGATCGCCTGCTCCTCGCCCAGCAGGGTCAGGTCGCACACCCCGCGGCGCAGCACCACGTCGGCGGCGCGCAGGACGCGCTCCTCGGTGCCCTCCGGCAGCACGACGCGGCGGCGGTCGGTGCGCGCCCGCTCCAGCAGCTCGTGCTCGAACATCATCGGGGTGACGCGCTCGGAGCGGGCCACCGAGAGGAGTCCGCGCAGCTCCGCGGTGTCCACGTGCCGTTCGAACAGGCCGAGCGCGGTCTCCAGCTTGCGGGGCGTCGCCGAGTTCAGCCGGCTCTGGAGCTCGAAGAGCTCGGCGGCGGTCGGGAAGCTGTTGCCGGCCACCGACACCACGGGCGTGCCGGGCGCGAGCTTCGAGGCGAGGGCGAGTACGTCGGGACCGGGCCGCTCGTTCAGGGTGAGCAGGACGCCGGCGATCGGCGGGGTGCCGGAGGAGTGCGCGGCGAGGGCGCCGATGACCAGGTCGGAGCGGTCGCCGGGCGTGACGACGAGGCAGCCCGGGGTCAGGGCGCCGAGGAAGTTCGGCAGCATCGCACCGCCGAAGACGAAGTCGAGGGCGTCGCGGGCCAGCCCGGCGTCGTCGCCGAGGAGCACCTCCCCGCCGAGCGCCCGGGTGATCTGCGCGACCGTCGGCGCGGCCAGCGACTTGTCGTCGGGCAGGACGTAGCAGGGCACGGGCAGGCGGGCGGCCAGCCGCTCGGCGATGGCGTCCCGGTCCTCGGCGGCCACCCGGTTGACCACCATCGCCACGACCTCGCAGCCCAGGCTCTCGTACGCCCGGTAGGCGTTGCGGGCCTCGGCGCGGACCTCGTCCGCGGCGCGCCGGGTACCGACGACGGGCACGACGACCGCGCCGAGCTCGTTCGCGAGGCGGGCGTTGAGGGCCAGCTCGTCGGGGAGGTTGGTCTCGGCGTAGTCGGTGCCGAGGACGAGCATCACCTCGTAGTCGCGGGCCGCCTGGTGGAAGCGGTCGACGAGCCGGGAGACCAGCTCGTCGGTGCCCTTCTCGGCCAGGACGGCGGAGGCCTCGCGGTACTCCATGCCGTACGCGGTCGAGGCGTCCTGGTCGATCCGGTAGCGGGAGCGGAGCAGTTCGAAGAGCCGGTCCGGCGCGTCGTGCAGGAGCGGCCGGTAGACGCCGACCCGCGCCGTCTGTCGCGTCAGCAGTTCCATGATCCCCAGCTCGACGACCTGGCGGCCGTCGCTCCGGTCGATACCGGTCACGTACACGCTGCGCGTCACGCGTGCTCTCCGTCCATCATGTGCCGCGGCAGGGCTGTGGCAGCCGCCTGCGGATCTACGACTCGAATTCCCCCGATAGGGTGGGCTTGCCCTCTTGACAATACCTCTGTGGATGGATAGGGCGCTGCCCGGGAAGAGGTGCCGGTGCGGCGCCCGCAGGGCCCGCGGGGGTGCGGCGGCGCAGCACGCGCCCGGCCCCGCCCGCGTGGAACAATCGGACAAGCCGCACGATGACGCCCTCCACGGGCACGGCCGTCCGCCCGTACGCGACGCACGGCCGGGGACGACCAGGAGCAGACGACCAGGAGCAGGAGACACAAGGCGATGCGCATCGGAGTCCTCACAGCAGGGGGCGACTGCCCCGGCCTGAACGCCGTCATCCGGTCGGTCGTCCACCGTGCCCTGGTGGGGCACGGGGACGAGGTCATCGGCTTCGAGGACGGCTTCAAGGGCCTGCTGGACGGCCACTACCGCCCCCTCGACATCAACGCCGTCAGCGGCATCCTCGCCCGCGGCGGCACCATCCTCGGCTCGGCCCGCATGGAGCGCGCCCGTCTGCACGAGGCCGCCGAGAACGCCAACGAGCTCGCCCGGCGGTACGGCCTCGACGCGCTCATCCCCATCGGCGGCGAGGGCACCCTGACCGCCTCCCGGATGCTGGCGGACGCCGGGATGCCGGTCGTCGGCGTTCCGAAGACCATCGACAACGACATCTCCGCCACGGACCGCACCTTCGGCTTCGACACCGCCGTCACCGTCGCCACGGAGGCCATAGACCGCCTCAAGACCACCGCCGAGTCCCACCAGCGCGTCATGGTCGTCGAGGTCATGGGCCGGCACGCGGGCTGGATCGCCCTGGAGTCCGGAATGGCCGGCGGCGCGCACGGCATCTGCCTGCCCGAGCGGCCCTTCCAGGTGGACGACCTGGTGAAGATGGTGGAGGAGCGCTTCTCGCGGGGCAAGAAGTTCGCCGTGGTCTGCGTCGCCGAGGGCGCCCACCCGGCCGCCGGCTCCATGCCGTACGAGCGGGGCGAGATCGACCAGTACGGCCACGAGCGCTTCGCCGGCATCGGCAACCGCCTCGCCGTCGAGCTTGAGCACCGCCTCGGCAAGGAGGCCCGCCCGGTCATCCTCGGCCACGTCCAGCGCGGCGGCGTCCCCACCGCGTACGACCGCGTGCTGGCGACCCGCTTCGGCTGGCACGCCGTGGAGGCCGTCCACCGCGGCGACTTCGGCAACATGACCGCCCTGCGGGGCACGGAGATCGTGATGGCCCCCCTCGCCTCGGCCGTCATGGAGCTCAAGACCGTCCCCGAGCACCGCATGTTCGAGGCCGAGTCCGTCTTCTGACGCCGGCCGCTGGAAGGGCAACGAGCGGCAGTCGGTGGCCCTCGCCCAGGTCCTCAACCTGACACTGGCCCAGTTCATCACGGCGACCGGCAAGCAGGAGGAGCTCGCGGAG
>NZ_RPSE01000513.1:0-3574 GCF_003949955.1 Streptomyces sp. WAC05292 | reverse complement strand
CCGCAGCCCACCAACCCGGTCGCCCCGGCCCCCGCCGGCGTGCGCACCGCCGCGGACGTGGTCACCCCCGACCTGGTCGCCCGGCTCACCCGCGGGGTCGTCGGCTCCGGGCGAACCGCGAACCACACGCCGTTCACCGGGGCCAAGCTCGCCGACCTCCCCGAGGCCACCCCCGCCGAGGTCGCCGAGGCCTTCGCGCGGGCCCGCGCCGCCCAAGCCGCGTGGGCCGCCGTCCCCGTACGCCGCCGCGCCGCCGTCCTGCTCCGCTTCCACGACCTGGTCCTCGCCCGCCAGGCCGAGGTCCTCGACCTGATCCAGCTGGAGACCGGCAAGGCCCGCCTGCACGCCCACGAGGAGGTCCAGGCCGTCGCCGTCGCCGCCCGCCACTACGGCCGCAAGGCGCCCGCGTACCTGCGGCCGCGCAGCCACACCGGCGCGATGCCGACCCTCACCAAGGTCACCGAGCTGCGCCAGCCGCGCGGTGTGGTCGGCCAGATCGCCCCCTGGAACTACCCCCTCGAACTCTCCGTCGGCGACGCCCTGCCCGCCTTCGCCTCCGGCAACGCCGTCGTCATGAAGCCCGACACCGAGACCGCGCTGACCGCCCTGTGGGCGCGCGACGTGCTCATCGAGGCCGGGCTGCCCCCCGAGGTCTTCCAGGTCGTCCTCGGCGAGGGCCCCGTCGTCGGCCCCGAGGTGGTCCGGCACGCCGACTACGTCTCCTTCACCGGCTCCACCCGCACCGGCCGCGAGGTCGCGCAGGGCGCCGCCGCCCGCCTCGTCGGCGTCTCCCTCGAACTCGGCGGCAAGAACGCCATGCTCGTCCTCCACGACGCCGACGTCGAGAAGGCCGCCGCCGGCGCCGTCCGCGCCTGCTTCTCCTCCGCCGGCCAGCTGTGCATCTCCATCGAGCGGCTCTACGTCCACGCCTCCATAGCCGACGAGTTCCTCGCCCGGTTCGCCGCCCGCACCAAGGCCATGCGCCTGGGCAGCTCCCTCGCGTACGGCGCGGACATGGGCTCGCTGGTCGGCGAGCGCCAGCTGGAGACCGTCCGCCGGCACGTCGACGAGGCCGTCGCCAAGGGCGCCACCCTCGTCGCCGGCGGCACCGCCCGCCCCGACATCGGCCCGCTGTTCTACGAGCCGACCATCCTCGACGGCGTCGAGGCCCCGATGGCCGTGTGCGGCGAGGAGACCTTCGGCCCGGTCGTCTCCGTCTACCGCTTCACCGACGAGGACGAGGCCGTCGCCCAGGCCAACGCCACCCCCTACGGCCTCAACTCCAGCGTGTGGACGAAGGACGCCCGCCGCGGCCGCGCCGTCGCCGCCCGCCTGCGCACCGGCACCGTCAACATCAACGAGGGCTACGCCCCGGCCTACGGCAGCGTCCGCGCCCCCATGGGCGGCATGAAGGACTCCGGCCTCGGCCGCCGGCACGGCTCCGAGGGCATCCTCAAGTACACGGAGGCGCAGACGGTCGCCCACCAGCGGCTGCTGCCGATGGCGCCCTCGCTCGGCATGGACGACGAGGCGTACGCGGCGTTCATGACGCGCAGCCTCCGGGTGATGAAGGCCCTCCGCCTCCGCTAGCACCGCGGCCGCCAAGGAGGCGCCCCAGTGTCAGAGCCGTACGACTACGACGTCATCGTCATCGGATCCGGCTTCGGCGGCTCCGTCTCGGCGCTGCGCCTGGCCGAGAAGGGCTACCGGGTCGCCGTCCTGGAGGCGGGGCGCCGCTTCACCCCCGAGACCCTCCCGCGCAACAGCTGGGACGTGCGCAACTACCTGTGGGCGCCGGCGCTCGGCCTGTACGGGCTCCAGCGGATCCACCTCCTCGGCAACGTGATGGTGCTGGCCGGGGCGGGCGTCGGCGGCGGCTCGCTCAACTACGCCAACACCCTGTACGTGCCGCCCACCGCCTTCTTCGAGGACCGGCAGTGGGCGCACATCACGGACTGGCGCGAGGAGCTCGCCCCGTACTACGAGCAGGCCAAGCGGATGCTCGGAGTGCGGCTCAACCCGACGACGACCGCCTCCGACGTCCACCTGCTGGCCGTCGCCGAGAAGATGGGCGTCGCGGACACCTTCCACATGGCGCCGGTCGGCGTCTTCTTCGGCGACGGCGCCGACGCCGGCGGCGCCGCCGCGGCCCGGCCCGGCCAGGAGGTCCCCGACCCGTACTTCGGCGGCGCCGGCCCCGCCCGCCGCGCCTGCACCGAATGCGGCGAGTGCATGACCGGCTGCCGGCACGGCGCGAAGAACACCCTCACCGAGAACTACCTCCACCTCGCCGAGCGCGCCGGCGCCGTCATCCACCCCATGACGACCGTCACCGCCGTCGCCGAGCACCCGGACGGCGGCCACCGCGTCCGCACCGTCCCCACCGACGCCCGCCGCCGCGGCCCCTCCCGGGAGCTGCGCGCCCGGTACGTGGTCGTCGCCGCCGGCACGTACGGCACCCAGACCCTGCTGCACCGGATGAAGGACACCGGGCTGCTCCCGCGGATCTCCGACCGCCTGGGGGAACTGACCCGCACCAACTCCGAGGGGCTCGTCGGCGCGCAGACCGACGACCGCCGCTACCGCCGGCGGCACGGCCCCGGCCGGCGGGCCGACTTCACCCGCGGCGTCGCCATCACCTCCTCCGTCCATCCGGACGCGGACACCCACATCGAGCCCGTCCGCTACGGCCGCGGCTCGAACGCGATGGGCTTCCTGACCGTGCTCCAGGTGCCGTACGGCCCGCACCGCGTGCGCCGCTGGCTCGCCCGCACCGCGAAGCACCCGGTGCAGCTGCTGCGCTCGCTCTCCAACCGGCGCTGGTCGGAGCGGACCATCATCGGGCTGGTCATGCAGTCCGTGGACAACTCGCTGACGACGTACCGCAAGCCGAGCGGCCTCGGCAGGGGCCTGCTCACGGCCCGCCAGGGGCACGGCGCCCCCAACCCGGTGCAGCTCGAGGCGGCCACCCGGGCCGCGTCCCTGCTCGCCGAGGAGATAGGCGGCTTCGCCGGCAGCAACGTCGGCGAGCTCATGGGCACACCGCTGACGGCGCACTTCCTCGGCGGCTGCCCGATCGGCGCCTCCCCCGAGGAGGGCGTCGTCGACCCGTACCACCGGCTGTACGGGCACCCGGGCATCCTCGTCGTGGACGGCGCGGCGGTCTCCGCGAACCTCGGCGTGAACCCGTCCCTGACGATCACGGCGCAGGCGGAGCGGGCGATGGCGTTCTGGCCGAACAAGGGCGAGCCGGACGCCCGCCCGGAGCAGGGCGCCGCGTACGTGCGGCTCGCGCCGGTGGAGCCGGTCCGCCCGGCCGTGCCCAAGGAGGCCTTCGGCGCGCTGCGGCTGCCGTTCCTCCCGGTGCCCGAGGTCCCGCCGCGCCGGTCCGGGGCGGCCGGCCTGCGGGCCGACTGATACGCGGCGGGTACCGCGCTCCCCCTCCGAGCGCGGTACCCGCCGCGGTACATAGGTGACAGGCGCTCGCCCCCGAAGGTTGTACCCGCCGGGCACCCGTATGCGTGTGTGCTCGGTCACACGGTGAAGCCGGGGCGGGCGCCTGTCACCTATGTAC
>NZ_RPSE01000512.1:0-3578 GCF_003949955.1 Streptomyces sp. WAC05292 | reverse complement strand
TCCGGCGTCCCGGCGCCCGGCCTCCCCCGCGGCCCGGACCGTTCGCGGCCTTGCGCCGGGACGCCGGACGCCGGACGTACCGCGCCCCCGGCACCGCGAGGGGTGCCGGGGGCGCGGGAGGCGCTGCGGGAGCGGTCAGACGCCGCGCAGGGCGCGCGTGAACTCCCAGGCGTCCGCGATGATTCCGGCGAGGTCCGGCCGGGACGGGGTCCAGCCGAGGCGGGCGCGGGCGTTCTCCGCGGAGGCGACGAGGACGGCCGGGTCGCCGGCGCGGCGCGGCGCGAGGACTTCCGGGATGTCCTTGCCGGTGACCTTGCGGACGGCCTCGACGACCTCGCGGACGGAGAAGCCGTTGCCGTTGCCCAGGTTGCAGATCAGGTGCTCGCCGGGGACGGCCGCGCCGAGCGCGGCGAGGTGGGCCTCCGCCAGGTCGGCGACGTGGATGTAGTCGCGTACGCAGGTGCCGTCCGCCGTGGGGTAGTCCTCGCCGAACACGGAGATCGCCTCCCGCTCGCCCAGGGCGACCTGGAGCACCAGCGGGATCAGGTGGGTCTCGGGGTCGTGGCGCTCGCCGAACTCCTTGTAGGCGCCCGCGACGTTGAAGTAGCGCAGCGAGACCGCCGCGACGCCGTGGGCCGCGCACTCGCCGGTGATCATGTGGTCGACGGCGAGCTTGGTGGCGCCGTAGGGGTTGGTCGGCTTGGTGGGGGACTCCTCGGTGAGCAGCGGCTCGGTCGGCTCGCCGTAGGTGGCGGCGGTCGAGGAGAAGACCAGCTTGCGCACGCCGGCCCCGCGCATGGCCGCGAGCAGGGCGAGGGAGCCGCCGACGTTGTTCTCCCAGTACTTGCCCGGGTTGGCGACGGACTCGCCGACCTGGGAGGAGGCGGCGAAGTGCAGGACCGCCTCGTAGGAGGAATCCAGGTACCGGGCGGCGTCCTGGATGCGGCCCTCGATGAACGCGGCGCCGGCCGGGACGCCCTCGCGGAAACCGGTGGAGAGGTCGTCGAGGACGGTCACCTCGTGGCCCGCTTCCAGCAGGTGGGCCGCGACGACGCTGCCGACGTAACCGGCACCGCCGGTGACCAGGTACTTACTCACTCGCCTACTACCTCTCGCGGGGGAACGCACGCGCGGTGCGTGCTCGTGCTGCCGCCCTCTGGCTTACCGGATTAAGGGCGTCCGGGGAAATCGGGGCCCTGCCCGGGCAGTGCCGCCCGGTCCAGCAGGCCGGTCCGGGCGGCGAGCGCGGCCGCCTCCAGCCGTGAGCCGACGCCGAGTTTCATCAGCACCCGCTGGACGTGGGTGCGGGCGGTGCTCGGGGCGATCTCCATGCCGGCGGCGATGAGCCGGGTGTCCTCGCCCTCCGCGACCCGCACCAGCACCTCGATCTCGCGCGGCGTGAGCAGCCGCAGCAGCCGGCTGCCCTCGTCGTCGGGCGGGACGGCCGGGTTCAGCAGCTCCGCGAACGCACCCTGGAGCAGCTGCGGGGAGACGGCGGCCTCGCCGGCCCGGGCCTTGGCCAGGGCCCGCTCGACGCCCTCGATGCGCTCGTCCTGGCGTACGTATCCGCAGGCGCCGGCGGCGAAGGCGGCGGCGATGCCGCGGGGGCTGGGCACGGGCCCGAGCACGACCACCGCGATCTGCGGGCGCTCCCGCCTGATGCGGGCGACGGGTTCGAAGACGCCGGGCTCGGCCGGGGAGGCCGTCCCCAGCAGGCAGACCTCCGGCGCCCTGCTGATGACGAGTTCGGCCGCGCCGGAGACCGGCGCCGCGGCAGCGAGCACCCGGTGCCCGCGCAGCTTCAGGGCCGAGGCGAGCGCCTCGGCCAGCAGCCGGTGCTCGTCGACCACCATGACCCGTACGCCCATCGGGCTCCCGCCCCCTCCCCTTATGCCCCGGCAAGCTACACGCTTGTTCGACGGCGCGCGGCGGATACCGCGCGAAAGCCCCCGGAAAGGCGGACCTTCCGGGGGCTTCGTGCGGCCGTGGGGACGGCCGGGGATCAGCCGGCGGTGTAGGACACGAAGAGGTAGTCCGGGTCGCCGCCCGAGATGGAGCTCTTCCGCGCGCTGGTGCGGGACATGAAGAGCTTGCCGTTGTGGTAGCGGAACTCGGAGAACTCCGGGGAGAAGGCGATCTCGGCCTTCTTCGCGGCCCGGTCGCCGGGGGTCTCCATCAGGAGGGTCTGCTTCATCGTCGCGCCGTCGATGGAGACGACCTGGCCGCCCGCGTCGTAGGGGCCGGACTTGTAGGCGATGATGTTCGACCCGTCCATGCGGAGCGGGTACATCGTGTAGCGCTCGCCGGCGTCGGAGCGGTCGGTGGTCTGCTTGCCGGTCTCCAGCTCGAAGGAGAGCAGCTCGTTGGTGCGGCCGGACTCCTGGCCCTGGTGCTCGATCGAGGGCAGGTAGACCTTGCCGTTGCCGACGACGATGTTGGAGCACATCTCGACCTCGGTGCTGCGGCACTTGCCGCCGAAGTTGCCGGAGGCCAGCGAGATCCGCGACTTCAGCTCGCCCTTGGGGTCGACGACGAAGAGGTCGCTGATGCCGGTGGCGTTCTTGGCGGTCTTGCCGACGTCGGCGGCGACGACGAGGGGCTTGGTGGAGATGATCGAGGCCCACTCGATGCCGTCGGACAGCTTGTACGAGGACGTGGGCGCGCCCGTGGCCGGGTCCAGGGTCTGGGCCTGGAGGGTCTGGTTCGGGGAGCGGCCGCACTTGCGGATGACGGCGAGGGCCTCGCCGCCGGCGTAGCCGGAGTCGTAGCAGCCCTCGGCGTCGGCCTTGGGGGTCCACAGGGACTTGCCGTCGGCGAGGTTCCAGGCGGCGCCGCCGCTGGTGCCGGCCGCGGCGACGGTGTTGCCGCTGATGGTGACTTCGTCGAAGTTGGCGGGCCGGTCGCCGGTGGCGCTGCCCTTGGCGTTGCCGGACCAGACGAGCTTGCCGGTGGTGAGGTCGAGGACGCCGACCTCGGTGCACGGCGGGTACTTGACCTCGGCCGTGGGCTGGCTCGCGCGGAAGAGGAACGCCGTCTTGTTGTCGCTGACGTGCTTGGTGGCGCCGCAGATCTCGCCGGGGACGGGCAGCTCCCACTTCTTGCCGCCGTCGACGAGGTTGTAGCCGACGATCTTGCCGATGTCCGACTTCGCGTACACGCTGTCGGTCAGCCAGGAGCCCTTGACGGAGGTGATCTCCTCGGGGGCGGGGCTCGGGTGGTTGTAGAGCACCCGGGCCTTGGGGTTGGCGGGGACCTTCTCGGAGCCGGGCGTGCCGGCCGGGGCGGCGCCGGTGCTCGCGCTCGGGCCGGCCTGGGGCTCGCCGTCGCCGCCGCTGCCGGAGGCGTACCAGAAGCCGCCGGCCACGATGAGGACGATGGCCAGCGCGGCCGCGCCGACGATCATGAGCTGGGTGCGCTTCGCGCCGCCCGAGGGGCCCTGCGGGGTGCCCGGCACCGGCTGGGCCGCCTGCATGGGGGCCGTGGGCGCGCCGTACGGGTTCGGGGCGGCCGGGCCGCCGGGGGCGCCCTGCTGCGGGTAGCCGTAGCCCTGCTGGGGGTAGCCGTACGCGGGCTGCGCC
>NZ_RPSE01000511.1:0-3600 GCF_003949955.1 Streptomyces sp. WAC05292 | reverse complement strand
GCCCCCGCCCCCGCGGAACCCCCGGGCGGCAGGCGGGCGCTGGCCGTCTGGTCGATCGGCGTCGCCGTCTACTTCGTCGCCGTCATCTTCCGCACCAGCCTCGGCGTCGCCGGGCTGGAGGCCGCGGACCGCTTCCACGTCTCCGCGTCCGCCCTCTCCGCCTTCTCCCTCCTCCAACTCCTCGTCTACGCGGGCATGCAGGTCCCCGTCGGCCTGATGGTCGACCGGCTCGGCACCAAGCGGGTGCTGACCCTGGGCGCGGTCCTCTTCACCGCCGGCCAGCTCGGCTTCGCGCTCGCGCCCTCGTACGAGACGGCGCTCGCCGCCCGCGCCCTGCTGGGCTGCGGCGACGCCATGACCTTCATCTCCGTCCTGAGGCTGGGCACCCGCTGGTTCCCCGTCCGCCGCGCCCCGCTGATGGCGCAGCTCGCCGGCCTCGCGGGCATGGCCGGCAACCTCGTGTCCACCCTCGTCCTCGCGCCCGTCCTGCACGGGCTGGGCTGGGCGGCGGCCTTCGCGGGCAGCGCGGCCGCGGGCCTGGTGGTGCTCGTCCCGCTGGTGCTGTTCCTGCGGGACGGCCCGGAGGGCGCCGGGGCGGGCCCGGCGGCCGCCGCCGCGGTGCCGGGCGCCGGGCGGGCCGGGTTCGTCCGCAGCCGGATCCGGGACTCCTGGCGCGAGCCCGGCACCCGCCTGGGCCTGTGGGTGCACTTCACCACCCAGTTCCCCGCGATGGTGTTCCTGCTGCTGTGGGGCATGCCGTTCCTCGTCGAGGCGCAGGGGCTGCCGCGGACGACCGCCGCCGGACTGCTCACCCTCATCGTCGCCTCGAACATGCTCTTCGGGCTGGTCTACGGCCAGGTCATAGGCCGCCGCCAGAGCGCCCGCGCCCCGCTCGCCCTCGGCACGGTCGCCCTCACCGCCGCCCTGTGGGCCGCCGTCCTCGCCGTGCCGGGCGGCCGCGCGCCGATGTGGCTGCTGATCGCGCTGTGCGCGGTCCTCGGGACGTGCGGCCCCGCCTCGATGATCGGCTTCGACTTCGCCCGCCCGGCGAACCCGGCCGAACGGCAGGGCACCGCCTCCGGCATCACCAACATGGGCGGCTTCCTCGCCTCGATGACCGCCCTGCTCGCGATCGGCGTCCTGCTCGACGCGACCGGCGGCGACTACCGGGCCGCCTTCTCCTCGGTCTTCGCCGTGCAGCTCCTCGGCATCTCCCGGATCCTCCGGCTCCGCGGCCGCGCGCTGGCACGCGAACGCGAACGCGACGACGAGCGCGAGCGCGAGCGCGCACGCACGGCGGCCGCGGCGCAGTCGGCAGCGTCGCAGCAGGCCGCTACGGCGTGACGGCGAAGTTCGCCAGGATCGCGTCGGCCAGCTCCCGGTCGCCCTCGACCTTCAGCCGGTCGCCGACCGCGTGCGGCCGGACCCGGCCCGCCGCGAGGCGCACGTACGTCTCCCAGTCCGTCGCCAGCGTGACCGCCGGGCCCAGCGAGGGCGACGAGTCGATGCTGCCGCGCCCGTCACCGTCGACGCGCACCGTCCGCAGGAACTCCACCGGCCCGTGGACGTCCACCACGACCGCCGAGTGCGCGGGCGCACCCGCATCCTTCGCGACCACCTTCGGCAGCTGCGCCAGCATCAGGTCCCGCGCCACGTACGCGCCCGGCGAGTCCCAGTTGCCCGGCACGCCGAGCGCCGCCCGCAGGTCCTGCTCGTGGATCCACACGTCGAACGCCCTCAGCCGCAGCGCCGTCTCCAGGGTCACCTGGTCGCCCAGCGGCCCCCGCACGATCGTGGCCGGATCCCGCTTCTCGTTGCGCAGCTGCCGCGACCGCCGGATCAGCGTGTACTCCAGCTCCGAGGTCATCTCCGGCGCGGTGTGGTGCCGCCGGACGTCAACCTGGACCTCCATGTACCGGGTGAACTCGTCGACCACGTGCCGCAGGTCCCGGGGCAGCGTGTGGATCGGCCGCGGGTCGCCCAGCATCTCGGTCTCGATGCCGATGACGTGCGAGACGATGTCCCGCACCGACCACCCGGGGCACGGTGTCGCCCGGTTCCACTCGCCCTCCGTCAGCGGGAGGACCAGCTCGGATATCGCCTCGACGGAATGGGTCCACGCGTCGGCATAGGGCTGGAGGCTGGGATGCGGATGGACGGTCAAGGGGACCCCTCGCGAGCTGTTCGGTGGCGCGTTTTCCGGAAGCGGTGGACTGAATCCCAAACTACGCTGCCGGTGAGCACCCCGGCAGTGCTTTCGTGTGACGATCGTAGGCCCGAATCGGCGGCTTGAACGCCAGAACGGTGGTAGTGTGCGCGCCTCGCTGATCCAAATCGCGGTGTCCGACGGGGAGTCGGTGGCCCGGCGCCGGGCCCGCGTGGCCGGACTCGTACGGGAGCAGGCCGACTCGGACCTCGTCGTGCTGCCGGAGCTGTGGACCGTCGGGGCCTTCGCCTACGAGCTGTTCGAGACCGAGGCCGAGCCGCTCGACGGCCCCACCTTCGAGGCGATGTCCAAGGCCGCGGCCGACGCGGGCGTCTGGCTGCACGCCGGCTCGATCGTCGAGCGCGCCGGCGACGGCTCCCTCTACAACACCGCCCTCACGATCTCCCCGGCGGGCGAGCTGGCCGCCACCTACCGCAAGATCCACCGCTTCGGATTCGACCAGGGCGAGGCCGTGATGATGGCGGCCGGCGACTCCCTGACGACCGTGGACCTGCCGGAGCAGACCCTCGGCATCGCCACCTGCTACGACCTGCGCTTCCCGGAGCTCTTCCGCGGCCTGGTCGACGCCGGGGCGACGACGCTCGTCGTCGCCGCGGGCTGGCCGGCCCGCCGCCGCGCCCACTGGACCCTGCTGAACCGGGCGCGCGCGGTCGAGGACCAGTCGTACGTCCTGGCCTGCGCCCTGGCCGGCACCCACGCGGGCGTCGAACAGGCCGGCCACAGCCTCGCGGTGGACCCGTGGGGCGAGGTCCTGGCCGAGGCCGGCCCGGAGGAGGCGGTCCTCCACGTCGACCTGGACCCGGCGAAGGTGGCGGAGACCCGCGACCAGTTCCCGGCCCTGAAGGACCGCCGCCTCTAGCAGCGGCACGGCCGGCGGCCGGAGCCCCGACCCGACCGGAGGACTAGGTTGGGGCCATGGCCCTGCTCTACGTAACAGACCTGGCGTACCCGGCGCGCGGACGCCGCTACGGCGACGAGGACGTCCACCTCACCTCCCGCCTGCGCGAGCACTTCGACCTGGCCCTGTGCCACCCCGGCGACGCCGCGGCCCTCCTCGCGCACGGCTTCGACGCGGCGGTCGTTCGCAACAGCGGCCCGGTGATCCACCACCGCGAGCAGTGGGAGGCCTTCCGCGCCGCGGCCCGCGCCACCGGAACCCGGGTCTACAACCCGCTCACGGGCCGCGGCGACATGGCGGGCAAGCAGTACCTCCTGGACCTGACCGCGGCGGGCCTCCCGGTCATCCCGACGATCGACGACCCGGCCGACCTGCACCTCCTCCCGCCGTCCGCCGAGTACGCGGTCAAACCCAAGGAAGGCGCGGACTCGATAGGCCTGCTCTACACCCCCGCCCCCTCCCCCCGGCCCGGCAC
>NZ_RPSE01000510.1:0-3605 GCF_003949955.1 Streptomyces sp. WAC05292 | reverse complement strand
GGGCAGCCGCAGCAGCGCCCCGTCCGCCTTCGCCGACAGCGTGAACGTGCCGTCGGCGCGGGTCGTCGCCGAGTCGACCACCCGGCCGCCTCGACGTCGGCCTCGGCGCCGGAAGCCGCGTCGCCCTCCAGGACTGCGGCTCCCTGGCCCTCGCCGGGCCGCGCGCCCGCCTCGCGGGCGTCGCCCGCTCCGTCGTGGCCCAGCTCGCCGCCCTGCACGCGCCCGCGCAGCTGGAGATCGTCCTGATCAGCGCCGACCGGGCCCGTACCGTCGCGCAGCGGCGCGAGGAGTGGGGATGGCTGGGCTGGCTCCCCCACGTCCGCCCCGCGCACGGCCAGGACTGCCGGCTCCTCCTCGCCTACGACCGCGACCAGGCCGCCGCGCGCACCGGCGAGCTGACCCGCCGCCTCGACGCCGGGCCGCTGGGCGCCGACTGGGCCGCCGCCGACCCCTCCCGCGTCCGGGAGGCCGCGGCCGCGCACACCGGCCCCCGCACCCTGCTCGTCGTCGACGGCGACCCCGGCACCGCCGCCCTGCGCGACCTGACCGGCCGCCTCGCCTCCCACGGCCCGGCCGCCGGGATCCACGTCCTCGTCCTGGCGGAGACGCCCCCCGCGACGCCCGCCTCCCCGCTCGCCGAGACGTACGAGGCGGCCTGCGCGGCCGCCCCCGCCTTCCGGGACTGCGGCGCCGCCGCCCTGCTCAGCGGCGACGTGGCCACGGCCGTGCGGACCTTCGCCGTCGCCGGCGGCCGGCCGTGCCCCCCGGGGACGACCGCGACCGCGGACGCCGTGTCCGCGGCCTGGGCCGAGCGGTTCGCCCGCGCGCTCGCCCCGCTGAAGGCCGAGCCGGCCGGCGGGAAGCCGCAGCGGCCGGCCGCCGCCGCACTCCCGGCCGCCGCGCGGCTGCTCGACGAGCTGGGGCTGGCCCGGGCCACCCCGGCGTCCCTGATGGCCCGCTGGGCCGAGGCCACCGAGCAGGGGCAGGGTGTCGGCGGGCTGGTCGAGCTCGTCCTCGGCAGCGGGCAGGCCGGGCCGGTCGGGGCCGAGCTCGTCCACGACGGGCCGCACCTGCTCGTCACGGGCCCGGCCGGCAGCGGCCGTACGGAGCTGCTGCGCTCGGTGGCCGCCTCGCTGGCCGCGGCCGCCCGGCCGGACCGGCTCGGCCTGGTCCTGGTCGACGGGGCCGGCGGCGAACGCGGCGACGGCCTCGCCCCGGCCGCCGAACTCCCGCACGCGTCCGCCCACCTGGTGGCCGCGGACCCGGTCCGGATGCGCGAGTTCGCCCAGGCCCTCGGCGCCGAGCTGAAGCGGCGCGCCGAGCTGCTGGAGGGCGTCCCGTTCGCCGAGTGGCACGCCCGCCGCGAGGTGTCCGACCGGATGGTCGCCCCGCGCCGGCCCGCCCCGGGCGAGCAGCTCGGCGGCGACCCCGACCAGCCGCGGACGGGGACGCTCCGGCTGCGTGCCTCCGCCGTGCGCACCGAACCCGCCCCCGGCCCCGGTCCGCTGCCCCGCCTGGTGGTCCTGGTCGACGACTACGACGCCCTGGTCGCCCCGGCCCTCGGCAGCGCGGGCCGCCCCGCCGCCGGTTCCGTGGTGCGCGCGCTGGAGGCGGTGGCCCGCGACGGGGCGGCGCTCGGCGTGCACCTGGTGGCCTCCACGGCCCGCCCGGACCTCACGGCCGACACCGAACTCGTACGGGGCAACCCGCTGCGGGTCGAGCTGGAGCCGCCCGACCGTCCCGGGCCGGGCCGCGGCCGACTGCACGGCGCCGGCGGCCGGCCGGTGCCGTTCCAGGGCGGCCGGGTGACGGGCCGGATCCCCCGGACGGCGACGCTGCGGCCGACCGTCGTCCCCCTGGAGTGGGACCGGATGGGTGATCCGCCCGCCCGCCGGCCGGTGCGCGAGCTCGGCAACGGCCCCACCGACCTCGCGCTGCTGGCCAGCGCCCTGGACCGGGCCTCGCACCTGGTCTCGGCGGTGCCCGTGCTCTTCCCGGCCGCGCCCTGACCCGCGGCCGGGCCGCGGCACCCCCCGCCACCCGGCCCCGTACGGCGGCGGGCGCGCGCGGAGGCGGTATTGCGGGGCGCGCGGCTCGGGCGTAGACCTGTGGGTCGGGTCACACCACGGGAATCGGGGGCAGACCATGGACGGGCAGGGAACGAGCCGCGGGCAGATGCGCAGGAGGAGCGCCCCGGCCGCCTGGACGGCGCTGGCCGCGGCGGGAGCCCTCCTGCTGGCCGGCTGCGGGGACGGCGGAGCGGGCAAGTCCGATCCGCCGGGCGGGCCGTCGGCCGCGCCGCGGGTGGAGTTACCGCGGCTGGACGGGGAGAAGCTGGAGGTCTCGGCGGTCTGGACGGGGCCGGAGCAGGCGAACTTCACGAAGGTGCTGGAGGAGTTCGAGAGGCGGACGGGCGCGTCGGTGGCGTTCGTCCCGGCCCAGGACCCGATCGTCACCTTCCTCGGCACGAAGATCGCGGGCGGGCAGCCGCCGGACGTGGCGCTGCTCCCGCAGGTCGGGGCGCTGACGGCGGCGGTCCAGAACAAGTGGGCGCAGCCGGTCGGCCCGGAGGCGAAGGCGCAGCTCGACAAGAACTACTCGCAGGGCTGGAAGGAGCTGGGGGCCGTCGGCGGCACCCAGTACGGCGTCTACTACAAGGCCGCGAACAAGTCGCTGGTCTGGTACAACGCCAAGGCCTTCGAGGCGGCGGGGGTGCAGCCGCCGAAGACGTGGAAGGAGCTGATCGCCGCGGCGGACACGCTGTCGGCGTCCGGCACTCCGGCGGTGTCGGTGGCCGGCGCGGACGGGTGGACGCTGACGGACTGGTTCGAGAACGTCTACCTCTCGCAGGCGGGCCCGGAGAAGTACGACAAGCTCGCCAAGCACGAGATCAAGTGGACGGACGACAGCGTCCGGCAGGCCCTGACCACGCTCGCGGAGCTGTTCGGCCGGAAGGACTTCCTGGCGGGCGGTCCGAGCGGGGCGCTGGCGACGGAGTTCCCGAAGTCGGTGACGCAGACGTTCACCGGCGGGGACCGGCCGGCGGCGGCGATGGTCTTCGAGGGCGACTTCGTGGCGGTCAACATCGCCCAGACCGAGGCGAAGATCGGCGAGGACGCCCTGGTCTTCCCGTTCCCGGCGGTCGGCGCGAAGGCGCCGGTGGTGTCGGGCGGGGACGTGGCGGTGGCGTTGAAGCCGTCGAAGGGCGCCCAGGCGCTGCTGACGTTCCTGGCGTCGCCGGACGCGGCGGAGATCCAGGCACGGCTGGGCGGGTTCGTCTCGCCGAACAAGGCGGTGGACCCGGCGGCCTACCCGAACGCCATCCAGCGCCGCATCGCCGAGGCGCTGATCGCGGCGGGCGACGACTTCCGCTTCGACATGTCGGACCAGGCGCCGGCGGCGTTCGGCGGGACGCCGGGCGCGGGCGAGTGGAAGGCGCTCCAGGACTTCCTGGCGAACCCGTCGGACGTGGCGGGCATCCAGGCCAGACTGGAGGCGGACGCGGCCAAGGCCTACGGGAACTGAGCCGGTGGCGGCCTCGGACGGCACGGCGGCACCGGCCGCCGTGCCCGCGCGGTCGGCGCGGTCCGGGCGGGGCGGGGATC
>NZ_RPSE01000050.1:0-26776 GCF_003949955.1 Streptomyces sp. WAC05292 | reverse complement strand
GGCCGGGACGGGGGCGGCTGCCGGGGTGTCTGCGATCTCACTCATGCCAGCTCCTCTTCTTCCACTGGTGCCATTGCCAGTGGACGCCTCACCGGGCGGGAGCGCATCAGGCCATGTCGAGAATTGGACGGTCCTTGGGCGACTCATGCCCGAGGCGCCCGGTGCGCGGTCCGAGCTTTGCTTTTCAGGTTATCCCTTTACCCTCTTACGGCATCTTTTCGGCCGCGTTCTTTGCCGCGACGACGGCGTCGAACACCTCCCGCTTGGGTACGCCGGCCTCGGCGGCGACCGCCGCAATGGCCTCCTTGCGCCGCTCCCCCGCCTCCTCCCGCACCCGCACCCGGCGCACCAGCTCGGCGGCGTCCAGGTCGGCGGGCCCGGCCTCGGGGGCGCCCTCGACGACGACGGTGATCTCGCCGCGCACCCCTTCGGCGGCCCAGGCGGCGAGGTCGCCGAGGCCGCCCCGCTTGACCTCCTCGTACGTCTTGGTCAGCTCGCGGCAGACCGCGGCCCGGCGGTCGGCGCCGAAGACCTCGGCCATCGCGGCGAGGGTGTCGTCGAGCCGGTGCGGGGCCTCGAAGTAGACGAGGGTGCGCCGCTCGGCCGCGACCTCGCGGAGCCGGGCGAGGCGCTCCCCGGCCTTGCGCGGCAGGAAGCCCTCGAAGCAGAAGCGGTCCACGGGCAGCCCGGACAGGGCGAGCGCGGTGAGCACCGCGGACGGCCCGGGTACGGCGGTGACCTTGATGTCCTGCTGCACGGCGGCGGCGACGAGCCGGTAGCCGGGATCGGAGACGGACGGCATGCCGGCGTCGGTGACGAGCAGCACCCGCTTGCCGTCCTCCAGTGCCTCGACGAGCTCGGGGGTCCGCTGGGACTCGTTGCCCTCGAAGTACGACACGACCCGGCCGGTGGTGTGCACGCCGAGCCCCTGGGTCAGCCGGCGCAGCCGGCGGGTGTCCTCGGCGGCGACCACGTCGGCCCGCTCCAGCTCGGCCGCGAGGCGGGGCGGGGCGTCGGCGAGGTCGCCGATCGGGGTGCCGGCGAGGACGAGCACGCCGTCGGCGGCGGCTCCGGTACGGGTGGGCTGGTCGGTCGTCACCCGTCCATCCTCTCAGCCGTCCCGCCCGGCACACGCTCCGGCGGCGGGCAGCACGGCGGAGCGCACTGCCACGGCACTGTGGATCGCGACCGGGCGTTCCCTACGATGACCCGGTGACCAGTACCGCGACGCCGCCGCCCAGCCCCGCGGGGGCCCCGACCGCCCCGCCGGCGGGCCGGGCACAAGAGCCGTCCCCCTGGCTGCGCCGGCTGCGCGGCTTCGGCTACGCGCCGCCCGCCGGAGCGCGCCCGGCGGACGTACGCGCCCGCCTGGTGCCCCCGTACGCCCGTCCCTCCGGGCAGTTGTGGGCCGCGCTGGGCTTCTCCGCCGCCGCGGCGGCGACCTGGCAGCGCGTCATGGCGTGGGCCGGGCCGGTCGCGGTCGCGCTGGTCGCCGGGGTGATGCGGTTCTGGCAGCTGGGCAGCCCGAAGGCCGTGATATTCGACGAGACGTACTACGCGAAGGACGCGTGGGCGACGATCCGGCAGGGCTATGAGGCGAGTTGGCCCAAGGACATCGACAAGTCGATCCTGGCCAACCCGGACGGGGTGGCCCTGCCGGCGGACCCCGGGTACGTGGTGCACCCGCCGGTCGGGAAGTGGGTCATCGGGCTCGGCGAGTGGATGTTCGGCTTCGACCCGTTCGGCTGGCGGTTCATGACGGCCGTGCTCGGCACGCTGTCGGTGCTGCTGCTGTGCCGGATCGGGCGCCGCCTGTTCCGCTCCACGTTCCTGGGCTGCCTCGCGGGCGGCCTGCTCGCCGTGGACGGCCTGCACCTGGTGATGAGCCGGGCCGCGCTGCTCGACCTGGTGCTGATGTTCTTCGTGCTGGCCGCGTTCGGGGCGCTGCTCGTCGACCGCGACCGGGCCAGGGAGCGCCTCGCGGCGGCGCTCCCCGTGGACGCGGAGGGCCGCACCCGCCCCGACGCGGCGATCGCCGAGACGCTGCGGCTGGGCGTGCGCCCGTACCGGATCCTGGCGGGCGTCTGCCTGGGCCTGGCCTTCGGGACGAAGTGGAACGGCCTGATCACGCTGGCGTTCTTCGGGATCCTGACGGTCCTGTGGGACGCGGCGGCCCGCCGCACCGCCGGCGCGGGCGCCCCGTACGCGGCGATGCTGCGCCGGGACGCCCTGCCGGGCTTCGTCTCGACGGTGCCGGTGGCGGTCGGGGTGTACGTCGCCTCCTGGCTGGGCTGGATCCTCAGCCCGGACGACGGCCGCGGCGGCTACTTCCGCGACTGGGCGGCGAAGCAGGACCAGAACAGCCCGCTGTCGTTCCTGCCGGAGTGGCTGCGCAGCCTGTGGCACTACGAGACGGAGGTCTACAGCTTCCACGTCGGCCTGACCTCGGGGCACACGTACGACTCGAACCCGTGGAGCTGGCTGGTCGTCGGCCGGCCGGTCTCCTACTTCTACGAGTCCCCGGAACCGGGCACGGACGGCTGCCCCGCGACGGAGGCGGGCAAGTGCGCCCGCGAGGTCCTGGCCCTCGGCACACCGCTGCTGTGGTGGGCGGGCTGCTTCGCCCTGCTGTACGTGCTGTGGCGGTGGTTCTTCCGCCGCGACTGGCGCGCGGGCGCCATCGCGTGCGCGGTGGGCGCGGGCCTGCTCCCCTGGTTCAACTACCAGGAGCGCACCATCTTCTACTTCTACGCGGTGGTGTTCGTCCCGTACCTGTGCCTGGCCCTGGCGATGACGGTGGGCGCGCTCCTGGGCCCCCGCGACTCGACGGAACGCCGCCGCACGCTCGGCGCGGTGGCGGCGGGCGTCCTCGTCCTGCTGATCGTCTGGAACTTCATCTACTTCTGGCCGATCTACACGGGCCAGGCGATCCCGATGGACTCCTGGCGCAGCCGCATGTGGCTGGACACCTGGGTCTGAGGGGGCGGGCGAGGGGCCCCGGCGCCGGTCGGCGCCGGGGCCCTTCCGCGTCCGGAGGCCGCCTGTGCCGCTGCCGGTTATGCTCGATGAGGAGCCCCATGGCGCGGGGCGGCCGCAGCCGGAAGTGGCGGTGCGTCAGACCGCCCCCGCTGCAGGCAATCGGGCGCCGATCCCGGACCGGCCGACCGCGTCGACACGGGCCGCGACCCGTACCGCGCCACCCGCCATGGCGAGCCCGGACTCCGATTCCGTACACACCCAGGCAGGAATCCCTGCCATGGAGGGAACCGCATGAATCGGCAACGTCGTTGTGCACTCCTCGCCCCTCTCCTGGCCTCCGCGGTGGCCCTGCCCCCGGCCGTGGCGGCCCAGGCGGCGCCCGCCGAGCCCGCGGCCGTGCAGGTACCGGCGGCGCCGGCGTGCCAGCTGAAACCCACGGCGAACGCCCAGAACCGCGTGGACGTGGTGCTCACCGGCTTCGCGGCCAACCAGAGGGTCACGATCAACCGGGCCGGCGGCAGGCCGGCGGACACGCGGGTCGACGCGCAGGGCAACCTCACCGCGAAGAACCTGCGGGACGGGACCTACAGCATCAGGGCACAGGGCAGGGGAGGCGGCTCGACCGTGCCGTGCGCGGACGCCCCGGCCCCCGTGAAGGTCGACATCGCCGATGCGGACGTCGTCGCGACCAAGCCCGACACCCCGACCGTTCCGTGCAACCAGACGACCGCGGTGACGTTCGCGGGGACGCTCAAGGGCACGGGGACCGGCGACGTCAAGGTCAAGTGGGTGGGCAGCACCGGCAAGCAGTCGCAGCCCACGGTCAAGTTCACCGGGCCGAGCACGCCGGTGCCGGAGTTCACCATCACCGCCCCGGCGAGGGCGAACCCCGCGGCCGACGCCCCGACGGTGACGGCCCAGCTCACGGTGCCCCAGCAGGGCTCGGAGACGGGCGTGTCGTCGGAGGTCTTCAGGGTCACCCTGCGCTGTGCCGCGGGGACCTGACCGCTCGGGCATCACCGCCGCGACGGGGCCGGCGCCACCCGCGCCGGCCCCCTCCGACCCGATCCGGAATGTCCGGCTCCTGCAACAAGGTGCACATGGCATGCGCACGGCGCGTAAGGTCGTCCGCCGGAGGGTCCTTGAACGCGTTCAAGGAGACGGATGATCCGGGGAGGGCGCGGAATGAACGGGGCAGCGAAAGGCGCGGTCATAGGCGGGGTGTTCCTCGCGATGGTCGGCGGCACCGCGTTGGGGGTGTACGCGCTGGTCGACGGCGCGGGCGGCGGCGAGGCTGCGAGCACCGCCGCGCCCGCGAGGGGCAGTGGGCCCGTCACCGGTGACGAGGCCGCCCGGACGGCGAAGGCGTTCCTCGCCGCCTGGGCCGCCGGGAAGGACCGCGAGGCCGCCGAGCTGACGAACAACGCCGCCGCCGCGCAGGCCGCGCTGGCCGGCTACCGGGACAAGGCGCACATCGGCAAGGCCGTGTTCACGCCCGGCGCGCCGGAGGGGACGGCCATCCCGTTCACGGTGGCCGCGGAGGTCGCCCACGAGGGCGCCGCGAAGCCCCTCGCGTACGCCTCGAAGCTGACGGTGGTGCGCGGGGAGACGACCGGGAAGCCGCTCGTCGACTGGCAGCCCTCGGTGGTCCATCCCGAGCTGGGCCGGGGCGAGGAGCTGCGGGCCGGCCCGCCGCCCGCGCCGCCGGTCAAGGCCGTCGACCGGCGCGGCGAGGAGCTCGACCCGCAGCGCTACCCGTCGCTGCGGCCGGTCCTGGACCAGCTGCGCAGCACGTACGGCGGGAAGGCCGGCGGGCGGCCCGGCGCGGAGCTGTGGATCGAGCCGGCCCTCCCGGACGCGCCGCGGCGCACGCTGCTGACGCTGGCCGAGGGCGAGCCGGCAAAGCTGGAGACCACCCTGGACGCCCGGGTGCAGGCGGCGGCCGAGAAGGCGGTGGCCCGTTATCCGGAGGCGTCGGTCGTGGCGATCCAGCCGAGCACGGGGCACGTCCTGGCCGTCGCCAACCACCGCAAGGACGGCTTCAACGCGGCCATGGAGGGCGCCCGCGCCCCCGGCTCCACGATGAAGATCGTCACGGCGGCGATGCTGATGGACCGCGGCGCGGCGGGGGCGGACCAGCCTGCGCAGTGCACGAAGGAGGTCTCCTGGGGCGGCCGCCCCTTCCACAACCTGCGCGGCTTCGAACTGCCCGGCGGCGCCGACTTCGCGACGGCGTTCGCCCGCTCCTGCAACACATCGTTCATCAAGCGCATCAAGACCGTGGACGACGACGGGGCGCTGGCGAAGGAGGCGCGCGAGGTCTTCGGGATCGGCCTCGACTGGAAGACCGGCGTGCGCTCCGTCGACGGCAGCGTGCCCGAGGCGACCGGCGCCGCGGCGGCGGCCGCGTACATCGGGCAGGGCCGGATCACGATGAACCCCCTCAACGTCGCCTCGATCACGGCCACGGCGCGCAGCGGGGTCTTCCGGCAGCCGGTGCTGGTCGCACCCGGCCTGGACGGGCGGCCCCTCGCCCGCGCCGAGCGGACGATGAAGCCGGCGGTGACGCGGCAGCTGGTGCAGATGATGCGGCTGACGGCCGCGTCGGGCACGGCCGCGCAGACGATGGCGGGCGTCCGGGGCTCGGACAAGGGGGCGAAAACCGGCTCGGCGGAGGTCGACGGCGCGGGCAGCCCGGACAGCTGGTTCACGGCCTACAGCGGCGACGTGGCGGCGGCGGCCATGGTGGAAGGCGGCGGCCACGGCGGCGACGCGGCGGGCCCGATCGTGGCGGCGGTCCTGAACCACTGAGGGCGCTGCCCTCACGGTGCCGCGTCCGGGTCGTGGCCCGCGTACAGCGGGCACGCGCCCCCGACGTGCGGCTCCCGGCAGTCCGCCAACTCGACGAGCTCGGGGACGGCCGCGGCCGACCACCGCACCCACACCGTGGCCGCGCGGCGGCCGCCCACCGCGAACAGGGGCGCGAGGTGCGGGCCGTCGTGGCAGAGCAGGTCCATACACAGGGCGTTGACGCGAGCGCCGTCCTCCGGCCGCCGCCGCGCGATCTCCTCGACCAGCGCGGCGGGGAACCTCACGTAGTCCAGACACTCAGCCACGCACCCCACCTCCGGCCCGGGGAGACGAGAACGTGCGGCGATCGGCCGGGTGGCCGAACCGCATGTGCACGAGCGTGCACTCGGTGATCTCCGCGATTCCGTACCCGCGGGCTGCCGCCGTCTGCAACTCGTCACGGAGCTGCCCGCACTGCCCGCACGCTGCGGGGTCGACGGGCCCCGGCCGCGGCATCGTCAGCCGTGCCCATCCCGCGGGGAGGCCCTCCGGGCCGAACGCCTTCCGGGGCACGACGCCCGGCGCGGCGTCGACCGGCTCCCCAACCCGTTCGCGATTCGCATGCTGTTGTGCCATTCCTGATATGCCCTTCCGCCCCACAGGCTTGGTGGCCCTCACACTGATGCGGTCTCGATGGTGGGGTGCCCAAAGGGGCGTTACCACCCCGTTCTGAGGACGTTTGGGACGTTCCTTGGCTAGCGTTTCGTCCAGGCTCCACGTCCTCGGAGGCAACGCATGAATCAGGCCCTGCGCCGCGCCCTTGCCGATGCGAACATGACAGAGGCGCAGCTCGCAGAGCGCTGCGGGGTCGACGCCAAGACGGTGGCGCGCTGGATCACCGAGCCCGGCCGCATCCCTCATGCCCGGCACCGGTGGGCGGCCTGCGAGGCTCTAGGCGAGGAGGAACAGGACTTGTGGCCCACAGCGATTCGTTCGGCTCTCACGACGGGGCCGAACCGCGAACTCGTCCAGGTTTACCCGTACCGCTCGGCAGCACCCACGAGCCTCTGGCGCACTCTGATCACCAAGGCGCAACGTGAGCTCTTCTTCGCCGGATACACCAACTACTTTCTGTGGCTGGAACAGGCGAACCTGAGCGCCGCACTACGGCGCAAGGCGCAGGCCGGATGCCGAATCCGCTTCCTGGTCGGCGACCCTGCCAGCCCGGTGACGGCCGCACGCGAGGAAGAGGAAGGCGTACCGCTCACACTCTCGACGCGGATTGCCGTCACCCTCGCCGAATTGGCGAAGCTCCGGGATGTACCCGCCGTCGAGGGGCGTTTCGAGACCGGCCACGTCGGCCTCTCCGTCTTCCGATTCGACGACGAGATGCTCGTGACGCCGCACCTGACCCGCAAGGTCGGGCACGACTCTCCGATGATGCACCTGCGCCGCTGCCAGGCGGACGGCATGTTCGACCGCTTCGCCGCGCACGTCGAAGAATTGTGGAGCCGCGGCCGGGACATCCCGGAGGGTGGCGGCGATGGCCAGGCGTGACTACGAGGACGCCCCGGATGCCCCGAAGGCGAACAGCCTGCGGCCGGCGGCGTCGGCGGTCGTCGTGGACGACGCCGGCCGCATCCTGTTGCAGCGGCGCGCCGACAACGGGATGTGGGCACTGCCCGGCGGGGTGATGGAGCTCGGGGAGTCGATCGGGCAGTGCGCGGCCCGCGAGACGCTGGAGGAGACCGGCATCACCGTCGAGATCACCGGGATCGTGGGAACGTACACCAACCCGGGGCACGTGTTTGCCTATGACGACGGCGAAGTGCGGCAGGAGTTCTCCATCTGCCTGCTGGCCCGCCCCACCGGCGGGACCCTGCGCGCCTCGGAGGAGTCCCACGAGGTGGCGTGGTTCGCCCCCGAGGCGGTCGACGCTCTGCCGATGGTCCCGAGCATCCGCAAGCGGATCGACGACTGGCGGTCCGGCCGCAGTCCCGTCGTCCGCTGAACGCCCGTACACCGGCCGTACCGAGAGGGCAGGCCCCCGCCCTCAGAGGGCCGTGCGCAGGGCGCGGACGAGGGCCTGGGCTCGAGGGTCCGCCGTGACCGAGGACGCCAGGGCGTTCGTGACGTAGCCGAAGGCGGTGCCCGATTCCGGGTCGGCGAAGGCCAGCGAGCCGCCGCGGCCCGGGTGGCCGAAGGAGGCGGGGGACAGCATCGGGGAGGCCGGGCTGTGGAGCATGTGGCCCGGGCCGAAGCGGGTGTTGACGACGAGGACCCGGTCGGAGCCGGACGACAGCTCGGTGCCCGCGAGGGCGGTCGTCTCGGGGGTGAACAGGCGGGGGCCGTCCTCGGTGTCCCCGATCAGGGACGCGTACAGGCCGGCGAGGGCGCGGGCGGTGCCGATGCCGGCGGAGGCGGGGAGTTCGGCGGCCCGGTAGGCGGGGGCGTTCTCGTCGGCGAGCGGGGTGATCGCGGCGAAGGCGCGCCGGGTGAGGGAGTCGGGGTCGGCGTACGCTTCCGAAACGTTTCGCCGCGGCCGCGTGCGCAGCGCCCCCGCCGACTGCGGCGGCTCGACGGCGCCGACCCGGCCGACCCGCCCCGTCTCGGCGACCGCCTGCGGCAGCCCGATCCAGAAGTCCAGGCCGCGCGGGCCGGTGACCTCCTGGGCGAGCCAGGACCCGAGGGAGGCGCCGGTCACCCGGAGCACCAGCTCGGACAGCAGCCAGCTGAAGGTCTGCGCGTGGTAGCCGTGCTCCGTGCCCGGCTCCCAGAACGGCCGCTGCGCGGCGACCGCCCGGGCGCCCGAGAGCCCGTCCGCGGCCTCCTCCGGGGTCAGCGGCACGTCCAGGGCGGGTACGCCGGCCCGGTGCGCGAGCAGGTCGCGGACGAGGGCGCCCTCCTTGCCACCCGCCTTGAACTCGGGCCAGTAGTCGCCGACGGGCGCGTCCAGGTCAAGGAGCCCGCGCTGGTGCAGCAGCAGCGGGACGGCGGCCGCGACGCCCTTGGTGGCCGAGCGGACCACCTGCGCCGTACCCGCCGTCCACGGGTCGGTGCCGTCGACGTCGTGCGTGCCGCCCCACAGGTCGACGACCCGCCGGCCGTCCCGGTACACGGCCACGGCCGCGCCCCGGTCGCCGAGCACCTCGAAGTTGCGTACGAAGGCGTCGCGGACGGCCTCGTAGCCCTCCGCCACCTCACCCTGGATGTTCACGTGCGGTCCAACTCCCACCTGTGCCCGCTTATGCCCCCGACTGTGCCACCCGGACCGACCGCGGGTCGAACCCGAAGGGCAGCTCCAGGCGGTGGGCGCGCATCAGGTCCTCGTCGCAGAGCAGTTCCTGCGTGGGGCCGTCGGCGGCGATGGCGCCCTCGCTGAGGACGACCGAGCGGGGGCACAGCTCCAGGGCGTAGGGCAGGTCGTGGGTGACCATGAGGACGGTGACGTCGAGGGAGCGGAGGATGTCGGCGAGTTCGCGGCGGGAGGCCGGATCGAGGTTGGAGGAGGGCTCGTCCAGGACGAGGATCTCCGGCCGCATGGCGAGGACGGTCGCGACGGCGACGCGGCGGCGCTGCCCGAAGGAGAGGTGGTGCGGGGGCCGGTCGGCGAAGCCGGCCATGCCGACGCGCTCCAGCGCCTCGCGGACGCGTTCCTCCAGCTCGGCGCCGCGCAGTCCGGCGGCGGCCGGCCCGAAGGCGACGTCCTCCCGGACGGTCGGCATGAACAGCTGGTCGTCGGGGTCCTGGAAGACGATGCCGACGCGGCGGCGGATCTCGGCGAGGTGCTGCTTGGCGACGGGCAGCCCGGCGACGCGGACGGTGCCGACGCCGCCGCCGAGGATGCCGTTGAGGTGGAGGACGAGGGTGGTCTTGCCGGCGCCGTTGGGTCCGAGGAGGGCGACGCGCTCGCCGCGGCCGACGGTGAGGTCGACGCCGAAGAGGGCCTGGTGGCCGTCGGGGTAGGCGTAGGCGAGGCCGGAGACCTCCAGCGAGGGGGCGGGTGCGGGCGGGGCAGGGGTCACGGGGTCCATCCGATCAGGCAGACGGCGAGGGCTGCCGCCGGGAGTGCGGCCGCGCGGGCCCATTGGGCGCGGGTGGCCGTGACGTCGTCGATGACCGGCATGGAGCCGGTGTAGCCGCGGCTGACCATCGCGAGGTGGACGCGTTCGCCGCGTTCGTAGGAGCGGATGAACAGGGCGCCGGCGGTCTTGGCGAGGACGCCCCAGTGCCGGATGCCGCGGGCCTCGAAGCCGCGCGAGCGGCGGGCGATCGACATCCGGCGCAGCTCGTCGGCGATGACGTCCCCGTAGCGGATCATGAAGGTGGCGATCTGGACGAGCATCGGGGGCAGTTTCAGCCGCTGGAGGCCGAGCAGCAGGGCGCGCAGCTCGGTGGTCGCGGCGAGCAGGACGGAGGCGGCGACGCCGAGGGTGCCCTTGGCGAGGACGTTCCAGGCGCCCCACAGCCCGGAGACGGACAGGGAGGCCCCGAGCACCTCGACGCGCTCGCCCTCCGCGACGAACGGCATGAGGACGGCGAACGCGACGAACGGCACCTCGACCAGCATCCGGCGCAGCACGAACCCGGGTGGGATGCGGGCCGCGGCGGCGACGGCGGCGAGGAGCAGGGCGTACAGGCCGAAGGCCCACACCGCCTCGCGCGGGGTGGACACGACGACCAGGACGAACGCGAACGCGGCGACGATCTTGCAGTGCGGCGGCAGTGCGTGGACCGGCGAGTTCCGCTCCAGGTGGAGCCGGTGGGCGTGGCCCGCCCCCATGTCAGACCGCCGAGGTTTCGGGGTCGGCCGCGGGGCGGGCGGCGGCGGTGCGGCGGCTGCGGGCCACCCAGAAGACGCCGGTGCCGACGGCGACGGTCGCGCCGACGCCGATGACGCCGGCGAGGCCGACGGAGAGGCGCTCGTCGTCGACGTCCTTGACGCCGTAGTCGGCGAGGGGGGAGTCGGCGGTGGCGTGCTCGTACTGGTCGGCCTTGGCGTCGATGCCCTGGTCGGCGGCGACCTTCTCCAGGCCGTCGGGGCTGGCGGAGGCGTAGAAGGAGACGAAGCCGGCGAGGACGAGGGCGGCGGCCAGGCCGGCGGCCCACACGGCGCGGCCGGAGCGGGCGGGACCGGCGGCGGGGGCCTCGGCGGCCGGTCCGGCCGGGGCGTCGACGAGTTCGCCGCCGACGCGGAGCTTCAGCGGGGCGGCGAGGCCCTTGACCCCGTGGACGAGGTCCGGCCGGACGGCGAGGACGGCGCCGACGGTCGCGGCGGTGATGGCGGCCTCGCCGATGCCGATCAGGACGTGGACGCCGAGCATGGCGGCGAGCACCTTGCCGACCGGCACGTCGGTGGTCCCGCCGACGGCGTACAGCAGCGTGAACGCGGCGGCGGAGGCGGGCACGGAGACGAGCGCGGCGGCGAAGGCGGCCGCGAGGGCGGAGCCTCGGCCCCGCGGCAGCACGGCGAGCAGGCCGCGGAAGACGAGGTGGGCGGTGATCACGGTGACCACGCCCATGACGGTGATGTTGACGCCGAGGGCGGTGAGCCCGCCGTCGGCGAAGAGGACGCCCTGCATCAGCAGGACGACCGAGATGCACAGCACTCCGGTGTAGGGGCCGACGAGTATCGCGGCGAGCGCCCCGCCGAGGAGGTGCCCGCTGGTGCCGGCCGCGACCGGGAAGTTCAGCATCTGCACGGCGAAGATGAAGGCGGCGACGAGTCCGGCGAGCGGGGCGGTGCGCTCGTCGAGCTCGCGGCGGGCGCCGCGGAGGCTGACGGCGACCGCGCCGGCGGCGAGGACACCGGCGGCCGCGGACACGGGGGCGTCGATGAATCCGTCGGGCACGTGCATGGCTGGCTCCGCTTCCTGCCGTCCTTGAGCTGACAAAATCTTTATCCACTCAAGATTAAGGCTCACCTGCAAACCATGGGCAAGAGCGGGGAGGTCACGAAAAGCGCCTCGCACTTTCGTGGGAATGTGCGAGGCTGGGGGCAATACGGACTTATATGTTCCGATTCGAGGAGTCTTGTCGATGTCGCCGACCGCCGAGAATCCGACCGGGCCCGCAGCAGGGGCCGCCACCGCCGCGCTCACCGCAGTCGCGGCCGCCACCGCCGTGGTCCCGGGCGTCGAGGAACGCGTCATCGCCCGTGTCATCAGCGACGATCCGCTCTACCGGAAGATCCCCGTCGCCCTGAGGTACGCGCCCGCCGAGCCGCTGGCCGTGCGGATCGTCTTCCCTGCGGGCCTCTCCCCCGAGGGCACCGACAACGAGTGGGTCCTCCCGCGGGCCCTGCTGGAATCAGGGCTCCAGGCCCCCACCGGCACCGGCGACGTGCGCGTCTGGCCCTGCGGCCGGGTCCAGGCCGTCGTCGAGCTCCACTCCCCCGAGGGAGTCGCCGTCATCCAGTTCGACATCGCCGCGCTGCGCCGCTTCCTGCGCCGCGCCTCCGCCTCCGCCCCGGCCCCCGCCACCCGCCCGGCGTAACGGGCCCGACCGGCCCGGACCCGCTCCGGACCCGGCCCCCACCCGCCGGTACACGCGGACGGCCCGGCCCCGCACCCGCCGTCAGGAGCGGGTGCGGGGCCGGGCCGCAGGCGTGCAGGGGCGCAGGGCGCCGGACGTCAGGCGCTGACCAGCTCGCGGTCCTTGCCCGTCCCCTCGCCGGAGTCCCCGCCGGCCAGGTGCTTGCGCAGGCTCTCGCCCTCGACGTCCACGTTCGGCAGGATCCGGTCCAGCCAGCGCGGCAGCGCCCACGCCCGGTGGCCGAGCAGCGCCAGCACCGCCGGGACGATGGCCATGCGGACCACGAACGCGTCGAAGAAGACGGCGACGGCCAGGCCGAAGCCGATCATCTTGACCATCTGCTCGCTGGAGCCGATGAAGCCCGCGAACACCGCGATCATGATGACGGCCGCGGCGGCCACGACCCGCGCGCTGTACTTGAAGCCGGTGACGATGGCCTGGCCGGGCCGCTCGCCGTGCACGTACGCCTCGCGCATCCGGGTCACGAGGAAGACCTCGTAGTCCATCGCCAGGCCGAAGACGACGCCCACCATGAAGATCGGCATCATGCTCATGATCGGACCGGTCTGCTCGACCCCGAACAGGGAGCCCAGCCAGCCCCACTGGAAGACCGCGACGACCGCGCCGAGGGCGGCCACCACCGACAGCAGGAATCCGAGGGCCGCCTTGAGCGGGACCAGGATCGAGCGGAAGACCACCGTCAGCAGCAGGAAGGCGAGGCCGACGACGAGCGCCAGGTAGGGCAGCAGCGCCTCGTCCATCTTCTGCGAGAAGTCGATGTTCATCGCGGTGGCGCCGGTGACGAGCACCTCGTCGCCGCTGGCGTCGCGGATCTCGCGGACGAGGCCCTCGGTCGCGGCGGAGGACGGCCGGTCCTTCGGGATGACGGTGATCACCGCGGCGTCGCCCGCCTCGTTGGGCGCGGGCGGGGTGACCACGGCCACGCCCTCCATGCCCTTGATCCGCGCCTCCGCGGCGTCGGCCAGCTTCTTGTCGCCGTCGACGACGACCATCAGCGGGCCGTTGAAGCCGGGCCCGAAGCCCTCGGACAGCAGGTCGTACGCCCGGCGCTGGGTGGTGGAGACCGGCTGGGAGCCGTCGTCGGGCAGCCCCATCTCCAGGCTCGCCGCCGGGACGGCGATCGCGCCGAGGCCGACCACGCCGAGGAGGAGCACGGCGACGGGGCGGCGCAGCACGAAGCTCGCCCAGCGGGTGCCGGCGTTGGCCTTGGGCTCGGCGCCGGCCGGCCGGCCCTTGCCGAACAGCCTGCTCTTCGTTCCCGCCGGGAGCACCTTGCGGCCGGCGAAGCCCAGGATGGACGGGACGAGCGTCAGGGCGACGAGGACGGCGATGACGACGGTGCCCGCGGCCGCGAGGCCCATCTTGGTCAGCATCGGAATGTTGACGACGGCCAGGCCCGCCAGGGCGATGACCACGGTCAGGCCGGCGAAGAGGACCGCGGAGCCCGCCGTTCCGACGGCGCGTCCGGCGGCCTCGTCCCGCTCGTGGCCCTCGGCGAGCTCCACGCGGTAGCGGGAGACGATGAAGAGGGCGTAGTCGATGCCGACCGCGAGGCCGATCATCATCGCGAGGGTGGAGGTGGTGGTGCCGAGGTCCAGCACGTTCGCGAGCGCGGTGATGGTGGAGACGCCGATGCCGACGCCGATCAGCGCGGTCAGCAGCGGCAGCCCGGCCGCGACCAGCGAGCCGAAGGTGATGACCAGCACGATGCCCGCGACGAGGATGCCGATGACCTCGCCCGATCCGGTCTCGGGGGCCGCCATCAGGGCGTCGCCGCCGATCTCGACGGTCAGCCCGGCCTTCTTCGCCGCGTCACCGGACTCGGTGAGCGCCTCGCGGGTGTCGTCCTTCAGCTCCATGCCGCTGACGGTGTACTTGACGCTCACGTACGCGGTGGAGCCGTCCTGGCTGACGGCCTGCACCTGGAAGGGGTCGGCGACCGAGGCGACCTGGGCCTTGCCCGGGCCCTCCTGGATACCGGAGACGATCTTCTGGACCTGCGCCTTGTTCGCCTCGTCGGTGATCTTGGCGCCCTGCGGCGCCTTGACGACGATCCGGGCGGACGCGCCGTCGGCGGCCATGCCCGGGAACTTCTCGTCGAGCAGGTCGAAGGCCTTCTGGGCCTCCGTACCGGGCATCGAGAAGGAACCTGAGGTGGGGGCGGACGCCGATGCCGCGCCGAAGCCGGCGGCGAACAGCAGCGCCACCCATATGAGGGCGACGAGGCCGCGGCGCCTGAAGGCGCCCCTGCCGAGTCGGTAGAGGAAGGTGGCCACTGGAGTGGTTCTCCCGTTCGAGTCGTGGGATGGATCCGGGTGGATCAGGGCGTGGAGAGCCGGCCCGACGACGAGAGCGGCGTGTCAGGAGCAGCGTGGATCTGGTGCGGTGGATCGTGCGCGGTGGGAGCCGCGCGGTGCATCTGTGCGGTTGTCTGCCGTACGGGGAGCCCTGCGGGTCCCGTGCGGCGGCTCAGACGCCGAGGGCGGGGAACACCACGGCGTCGACGAACTCTCCGAGGAAGGCCCGGTCGACGGGACGGTCCTCGATCAGCGGGAGCGCGATGAACGCGCCCACGATGACGTGCGGCACGAACTCCAGGGCGGGGCAGTCCGGGGAGACCTCGCCCCGCTCGACGGCCCGCTGCAGCATCAGCTGCATGCCGTTGAGCTCCGGTTCGACCAGCAGGTCCCGCAGCGCCTTGTGGAGCTCCGGGCTCTCGTGGACGGCATGCGCCAGGCCCCGCAGCAGGGCGGTGTCCTTGGCCATCTGCGCGTCGTCGGAGTACTGGACCATGAGCCCGAAGTCCCCGCGCAGGCTGCCCGTGTCGATCTCCGCGAGGGGGACCGGCTGGGTGCAGCGAAGGGCCCGGGCGACCAGCTCCGGCTTGCTCCCCCACTGGCGGTAGAGGGTGGCCTTGCTGGATTTGGTGCGGGCGGCGACGGCGTCCATGGTCAGCGCCTCGTACCCGACCTCCCGGAGCAGGTCGAGGACCGCCCCGTGGAGTTCGGCCTCGCGCTCGGGGGTGATGCGGCTGCGCCGCGACGGCACCTCGTCGGACATCACCGGGCACCTCCCGTCGAACGAAACCGTTTCGTACACCTGAGAGGATACCCCGCGCCCGAGCGAAACGAAACCGTTCCGTTTCGTTTGCCGCCGTGGCCTGGATCACCTGTACGGGTTGCCGGGCCCCCTCCCCGCGGAAAACATGGGGACGTGAGCCACGACGTCGCGTACCTCCGCTTCCCCCACCTCCACGACGACCTCCTGTGCTTCGCCGCCGAGGACGACCTCTGGGTCGCCCCGCTCGTCCCCGACGGCACCTCCCCCGGCCGGGCGTGGCGGATCACGGTGGACCGCACCCGCATCGGCCACCCCCGCTTCTCCCCCGACGGCCGCCACATCGCCTTCACCACGTGGCGCAGCCTGGACCCCGAGGTGCACCTCGCGCCCGTCGAGGGCGGCCCGGCCCGCCGGCTCAGCCACTGGGGCGCCACCGACACCCGGGTCTGCGGCTGGACCCCGCCCGACAGGGACGGCCGCAGCGACATCCTCGCCGTCTCCTCGCACGGGCAGCCCTTCTCCCACTACGCGTGGGCGTACAGCCTGCCCACCGACGGCTCCCCCGGCGGCCGGCTTCCCTGGGGCCCGGTGTCCGACATCGCCGTGCACGACGAGCCGGCAGCGGACGGCTCCGTCGAGCGGCGCACCCTGCTGCTGACCGGCAAGCCCCCGCACGAGCCGGCCGCCTGGAAGCGCTACCGCGGCGGCGCCACCGGCCGGCTCTGGCTGCACGGCAAGCGGCTGCTGGAGGACATCGGGGGGCACCTCGACGCGCCGATGTTCGTCGGCGGCCGCATCGCCTTCCTCTCCGACCACGAGGGCATCGGCAACCTCTACTCCTGCCTGCCCGACGGCACCGACCTGCGCCGGCACACCGACCACGAGGAGTTCTACGCCCGCCATGCCGCGAGCGACGGCTCCCGCGTGGTCTACCAGTGCGCCGGCGAGCTGTGGCTCGTCGAGGACTTCGGCCCCGGGGGCATGCCGCGGAAGCTGGAGGTCCGCCTCGGCGGCCCGCGGGCGGGCCGGCGCACCCACCAGGTGCCCGCCGCGCACCACGTCGACTCGCTGTCCGTCGACACCACCGGGCGGGCCAGCGCCGTCGTCGTCCGCGGCAGCCTGTACTGGCTCACGCACCGCGACGGCCCGGCCCGCACGATCGCCGACACGCCGGGGGTGCGGGTGCGGCTGCCGGAGATGCTCGGCACCGGCGGGCAGGTCGCGTACGTCACGGACGCCGAGGGCGAGGACGCCGTCGAGATCGCCTACCTGCCGCGCGCCTCCGGCGAGCGGGAGCCGCGCCGGCTGGCCTCCGGGAAGCTGGGGCGCGTACTGGAGCTGGTGGCCGACCCGGACGGGGAGCGCCTCGCCATCGCCTCGCACGACGGGCGGCTGCTGCTCCTCGACGCGACGGAGGAGTCCAACGGCGAGGTCACCGAGCTGGTCGCGTCCGTCAACGGGCCCGTCACCGACCTGGCGTTCTCCCCGGACGGGGCGTGGCTGGCGTGGTCGCACCCGGGCATCGGCCGGTCGCTGCGGCAGATCAAGATGGCCAGGATCTCCGGCCCGGGGCCGCGGACCGTCGTGGACGTGACGAACGGCCGCTTCGAGGACGACCACCCCGTCTTCACCCGAGACGGCCGCTACCTGGCCTTCCTGTCGTGGCGCGGCTTCGACCCGGTCTACGACGTGCACACCGGCGACCTGTCGTTCCCGCTGGGCTGCCGGCCCTACCTGGTGCCGCTGTCGTCGGCGACCCCCTCGCCGTTCGCGTTCACCCCCGACGGGCGGCCCGCGGCGGGCGGCCTCGACCCGGTGGAGGGCGAGTCCGGCGAGGGCGACGGCTCGGTGATGGTGGAGGTGGAGGGGCTGGAGAGCCGGGTGACGCCGTTCCCGGTGTCGGCGTCGAAGTACTCGGCGCTGCAGCCGGTCAGCGGCGGCGGGCTGGTGTGGCTGCGCTGGCCGATCTCGGGCGCCCTCGGCGAGACGTTCGCCAATCCGGCCGACACCAGCGGCAAGCCGACCCTGGAGCACTTCGACATCACGAAGGCCCGCAAGACCGAACTGGCCTCCGGGCTCGACTGGTTCGCGGTCAGCGGTGACGGCACCCGGCTCGTCCTCAACGACGACGGCGACCTGCGGGCCGTCCCCGCCACCGAGTCCGGGGACGCGGACTCCACCGTCTACCTCGACCTGCGGCGCATCCTGCACGAGGTGGACCCGCCCGCCGAGTGGCGGCAGGCCTTCGAGGAGGCCGGGCGGCTGATCCGCGCCTACTTCTGGGACCCGAAGATGTGCGGGATCGACTGGGACGGCGTCCTCGCCCAGTACCGGCCGCTCGTCGAACGGGTCGCCTCCCCCGACGAGTTCGCCGACCTGCTGCGCGAGGTCCTCGGCGAGCTGGGCACCTCCCACGCGTACGTCTCCGCGTCCCGCCGCAACGAGGGCCCCCCGCACTACCAGCGCCCCATCGGCCTGCTCGGCGCCAACCTGGTGTGCCGCGACGGGAACTGGACCGTCAAGCGGATCCTGCCGGGCGAGTCCTCGGACTCCAAGGCCCGCTCCCCGCTGGCCGGCACCGGGATCCGGGAGGGCGCCGTCCTCACGCACGTCGACGGCCGGCCCGTGGACCCCGTGGCCGGCCCGTACCCGCTGCTGGCGGCGGCCGGCGGCACCACCGTGGAGCTGACCTTCGAGCCGGCCGAGGGCGAGGGCCGCGCCCGCCGGGTGGCGGTGGTCCCGCTGATCGACGAGCGGCCGCTGCGCTACCAGGACTGGGTGTCCAAGCGGCGGGCGGTGGTCCGCGAGATCAGCGGCGGCCGCTGCGGCTACCTGCACATCCCCGACATGGGCGGCTCGGGCTGGGCGCAGTTCAACCGCGACCTGCGGATGGAGATGTCCCGGCCCGCGCTGATCGTGGACGTGCGGGGCAACGCGGGCGGGCACATCAGCGAGCTGGTCGTCGAGAAGCTGACCCGCTCGATCCTCGGCTGGGACCTGACCCGCGACGCGCAGGCCGTCAGCTACGCCTCCAACGCGCCCCGCGGCCCGATCGTCGCGCTGGCCGACGAGGCGACCTCCTCGGACGGCGACATGATCACGGCGGCGTTCAAGCTGCTGGGGCTGGGCCCGGTGGTGGGGCAGCGGACGTGGGGCGGCGTCGTCGGCATGACCGGCCGGCACGTCCTCGGCGACGGCACGGTCATCACAGTGCCGATGAACGCCGCCTGGTTCGAGGAGTACGGCTGGTCGGTCGAGAACCACGGCGTGGAGCCGGACTTCGCGATCCTGCGGACGCCGCTGGACTGGGCGGAGGGCCGGCACGCGCAGCTGGCGGACGCGGTGCACCTGGCGCTGGAGCTGTTGGAGGCGGAGCCGGCCGCGGTCCCGCCGGGCTACACGGACGTGCCGGACCTGCGGCGGCCGAAGCTGCCGCCGCGGTAGCCCTGGCGGCCGCGGCGGCGGGTCCCCGGGGTGGGGCCCGCCGCCGCCCGGCGTCCGTCAGGGCGTGCCGGCGGCGCGGCCCCGCTCCCGCTCGTCGGCGGCGCCGCCCTCGCCGACCAGCCCCTTGGACACCCCGGCCAGGCGCGGCTCGAAGCGCCGCACCTCCCGCTGCCCGCCGGCCGCGATCAGCGCGGGCAGGTGGCCCCGTACGCCCTGCATGCCGCGCAGCCACCACTGCGCGTACACGTGCGCCGAGCGGCGCTCGATGCCGGCGACGATCCGGTCGACGGCCGGGCCCAGCGGGTAGGTGCGGTTCGCCGGCCAGGGCAGCCGCTGCCGCAGCTCCCGCATGACGCCGTCGCGGTCGGCGCCGCGCACCATGTCGGTGTCGGTCCACGACAGGTAGCCGACGCCGACGCGGACGCCCTTGTGGGCGACCTCGGCGCGCAGGCAGTGCGCGAACGCCTCCACCCCCGACTTGGAGGCGCAGTACGCGCTCATCATGGGGGCCGGGGTGATCGCGGCGAGGGAGGCGATCTGCAGGAAGTAGCCCCGGCTGTCGGTGAGCAGGGGCAGGAAGGCCCGCGCGGTGACCGCCGAGCCGACCAGGTTGACCTCGATCACCCGGCGCCAGGCGTCGGGGTCGGAGTCGGCGAAGGGGCCGCCCGCGGCCACGCCGGCATTGGCGACGACGATGTCGGCCCGGCCGAAGCGCTCGCGGACCTCGCGGGCGACGCGGGCCATGGCCTCGTGGTCGGTGACGTCGGCGTGCCAGTGGGCGCTGTCGGTGTGCAGCCGCCCGGACACCTCCTTGAGTGCCTCCGGCTCCAGGCCGACCAGCGCCACCCGCGCGCCGCGTGCGGACAGCTTGCGGGCGAGCAGCTCGCCGACGCCGCGGGCCGCGCCGGTGACGACGGCGACCTGCCCCTGAAGGTTCCTGTGCGCGCTCACGGCGTCCTCTCCTCCTGCTGCTGCCGGGTTTCCTGCGGGTGGTCGGCGAGGTGGCAGCGGGCCAGGTCGCGCACCGCGCCCGCCACGGCCTCGGGGGCTTCGACGGGGGTCATGTGCCCCATGCCGGCCAGTTCGGTGAGGCCGACGCAGCGGGGCAGGGCGGCGGCGAGCCTGCGGGCGTGCACGATCGGCGAGAGCCGGTCGGCGGTGCCGCCGAGGACGGCGGTGGGCGCGGTCAGCGCGGCCAGCCGTGCGTCCAGGTCGAGTTCGGCGAGGACCCGGGACCAGCCGTGCCGGACGGCGGTGGGGCAGGCGTGCACGATGCGGGCGCACGCCTCGACCTTGTCGGGAGCCGAGCCGGGGCCCATCGTCGCGTACTTGAGCACCTGCCGGGCCGGCGGGGTCACCGGCCCGAGCGGGGCGCGGGAGCCGAGGAGGGCGCGGGTCAGCCGGGTGCGCAGGGGGCCGGGGCGCAGCGGTATGACGCGGGCCTCGGCGACCAGGCGGGAGCTGCCCGTGCTGCACAGCAGGACGGCCGCGGCGTGCTCGTCGAGTTCGGGCCGGCCCGCCGCCGCCATGATCGTCATGCCGCCCATGGAGTGCCCGGCGAGGACGGCCCGCTCGCCGGGGGCGAGGGCCGCCCGCAGCACGGCCGCGAGGTCGTCGGCGAGGGCGGTGGCGCAGTAGCGGGAGGTCGCGGGGGTGCGGCCGTGGCCGCGCTGGTCGTACGCGATGACCCGGTGGTCGGCGGCGAGGTCGCGGATCGGGGCGGCCCAGAAGGCGGTGGAGCAGGTCCAGCCGTGGGCGAGCACGACCGGCGGGGCGTCCGGGTCGCCGTGCTCCTCGACGTGCAGCCGGGCCCCGTCGGCGGATACGGCGACCAGCTCGCGGCGGGCGGCGGGCGGCGCGTACCGGCCGGAGGGGGCGTGCGTCAGCCGGCTCATGCGCCGGCCTCCCCGGCGGCGGCCGCGCCGGCCCGGGCGGGGGTGTGCCCGCTCGGGCCGCCGCGGGCGCGGAGGACCTCGTACTCGGCCATGTCGACGGTCTGCGTCAGGCGGCGGAACTCGCCGGTCGTGCCCGGCCAGACGGTGGTGTTGCGGCCCTGCGCGTCCAGGTACCAGCTGGTGCAGCCGCCGGTGTTCCACACCGTCCGCTCCATGCGCGCCTGGACCTGCCGGTTCCAGCGGCCCACGGCCGAGGGGCGGGCCGCGAGGGCGGCCCGGCCGCCGAGGACGTCCAGCTGGCGCAGGTAGTCGGCCATGTAGTTCAGCTGCGACTCGATCATCAGGATCATCGAGCTGTTGCCGAGGCCCGTGTTGGGCCCGATGATCGTCATCCAGTTCGGGAAGCCGGCC
This sequence comes from Streptomyces sp. WAC05292, assembly GCF_003949955.1. NCBI lineage: Bacteria > Bacillati > Actinomycetota > Actinomycetes > Kitasatosporales > Streptomycetaceae > Streptomyces > Streptomyces sp. WAC05292. The sequence goes on along the minus strand of NZ_RPSE01000050.1, from coordinate 5,642 downwards.
GCGGTCGCGCCGCGCAGCGCCTGCATGCCGTCCTTCCAGTGGTCGGCGAGGGTGCGCCCCTCCGCGCCCACGACCCGGTCGGCGATCGGCAGGTCGGTGACGTGGAACCCGGTGCCGAAGACGATGGCGTCGGCCTCGGCCTCGGTGCCGTCGGCTGCGACGAGGACGCTGCCGCGGACCTCCTTCAGCCCGGAGGCGACGAGGTCGACGTGGGGCCGGGCGAGCGCCGGGTAGTAGTCGCTGGAGAGCAGGATCCGCTTGCAGCCGATCCGGTAGGAGGGCGTCAGCTTCGCCGCCAGCTCCGGGTCCTTGATGGAGCGGGCGATGTTCGCCTTGGCGAGGGACTCGATCAGGCCGAGCCGGTTCGGGTGCTTGGTGAACGCGCCGACCTGGAGCTCCCGGATGCCCCACAGCAGCCCGCGGCGCGCGGCCCGCGTGAACGGCAGCTGCCGGTGCAGCCAGCGTTCGGCGGCGGTGATGGCGCGGTCGGTGCGCGGCATCACCCAGGGCGGGGTGCGCTGGAAGAGGGTCAGCCGCTGCACGTCGGGGGCGATGGCCGGGACGATCTGGATGGCGGAGGCGCCGGTGCCGACGACGGCGACGCGCTTGCCGCGCAGGTCGTAGTCGTGGTCCCAGCGCGCGGAGTGGAAGACCTTCCCGGGGAACTCGGCGAGGCCGGGGATCTCCGGCAGTTTCGGCTCGGAGAGCGGGCCGGTCGCGGAGACGACGACGTCGGCGGTGAGGGCGCCGCCGGAGGTCTCGATCTCCCAGTGCAGCCGCTCGGCGTCCCAGCGCATCGACTGCACCTCGTGGCGCAGCCGGATGTGGGGGCGCAGGCCGAAGGTGTCGGCGACGCGTTCCAGGTAGGCCCTGATGTGGGGCTGGCCGGAGAAGGTGCGCGGCCAGTCGGGGTTGGGGGCGAAGGAGAAGGAGTACAGGTGTGAGGGGACGTCGCAGGCGCAGCCGGGGTAGCTGTTGTCCCGCCAGGTCCCGCCGACGGAGTCGGCGCGTTCCAGGACGGTGAAGTCCGTGATCCCCTCGCGGCGCAGTCGGACGGCGGCGCCCAGCCCGCCGAATCCCGCCCCGATGACCGCCACCCGCACGTGCTCGCCCATGCCGCCTCCCAGCCGCCGCACCGTCGCGCCACACTGCCAGCAATCACTGGCACAATCGGGAGGGTAGAGCAGCGCCGTACCGAGGGGTAGGGGTCGCACCCGGAAAGTTACTGCGGGTACGCCATAGGCTTCGGCCGTGGCAGAGACGGAAGCGGGGACGAAGTTGCGCGAATACCGTACGGAGGAACTGGCCGAGGCCGCCGGCATCCCCGTCCGCACCCTGCGCTTCTACCGCGAGCGCAAGCTCCTGCCGCCGCCGCGCCGCGAGGGCCGCATCGCCTGGTACGACGACCACCACCTGGCCCGGCTGCGCACCATCGCCGCCCTGCTGGAGCGCGGCCACACCCTCGGCGGGATCGCCGAGCTGACGGCCGCGTTCGAGCGGGGGCGGGACGTCGGCCAGCTCGGCGAGCTGCTCGGCATCGGCTGGTCGGAGGAGACCCCGGTCCGGCTGACCCCGGAGGCGCTCGCCGACTACTTCGAGGGCGAGGTCACCCCGGAGAACCTGGCGGCCTCCCTCGACCTGGGGTACGTCGCCACCGACGGCGACGAGATCGTCCACGTCAGCCGCCGCCTCCTCGACGTCTCCTCGGCCCTGGTCCGCGAGGGCGTCCCGCTCGCGGCGGTCCTGGAGACGGGCCGCCGGGTGCGCGGGCACGCGGACGCCCTGGCCGCGCTGTTCGCCGGGCTGGTCGCCGAGCACCTGCCGGACGATCCCGAGGCGGTCACGCGGCTGCGTCCGCTGGCGAAGAGCGTGGTCGAGGCGGAGCTGTCGATGGCGATGGACCGCCTGCGGGCGGCGGCCGGGCAGCCGGGCGGCGCGGAGGCGGACGAGGCGGACGAGGCGGTGCGCGGGGACGGGCCCCCTCAGACCGCGCCGAGCCCGTAGACCACCGTCACCGGCGCGTGGTCGGACCACCGCTCGGGGTGCGTCTCGGCGCGCTCCACCCACGCCTTCACGGCCCGGTCCGCCAGGCCCGGCGTGGCGACCTGGAGGTCGATGCGCCACCCGGCGTCGTTGTCGAAGGCCCGGCCGCGGTAGGACCACCAGGAGTACGGGCCCTCCGCGTCCGGGTGCAGCGCGCGCACCACGTCCACGTACCCGGCCTCCGCGTAGACCCTGCCGAGCCACTCCCGCTCCTCGGGCAGGAAGCCGGCGCTCTTGCGGTTGGTCCGCCAGTTCTTCAGGTCGGCCTCGCGGTGGCAGATGTTCCAGTCGCCGCACACGACGACCTCCCGCCCGTCCTTCGCGGCCCGCTCCTTCAGCTCGGCCAGGTACGGCAGGAAGGCCTCCATGAACCGGTACTTCTCGTCCTGCTTCTCCGTGCCCGCCTCCCCGGAGGGCAGGTACAGGCTCGCGACGGTCACCCCCGGCAGGTCCGCCTCCAGGTAGCGCCCGGACGCGTCGAACTCGGTGCTGCCGAAGCCGACCTGCACCCGCTCCGGCTCCCGCCGCGTGTACAGCGCGACCCCGGCCCGCCCCTTCGCGGCGGCCGGCGCGAAGACGGTGTGCCAGCCCTCGGGCCTGCGGACCTCCAGCGGGATCTGCTCCTCCTCCGCGCGGACCTCCTGGAGGCACACGACGTCGGCGTCCGACCCGGCCAGCCACGGGGAGAACCCCTTCTTGGCGGCGGCGCGGATCCCATTCACGTTCACGGAGGTCACGGTCAGCATCCCAGCACCATAGCCCGACCGTTCCGTACGATGTCCGGATGTCTCACGGGATAGAGATCCGCACCGTGCCGTACGACCACCCGGACGCGGTGAAACTCAACGACGAGGTCCAGCTCGAGTACCAGGAGCGCTACCAGGGCGAGGGCGACGCCACGCACCTGGACCCGGCCATGTTCGCCCCGCCGAACGGCCTGTACCTCCTGGCGTACGACGCCTCGGGCACCCCGGTCGCCAGCGGAGGCTGGCGCCGCCAGGACGAGAACGCGGAGGGCTACTCGGACGGCGACGCCGAGCTGAAGCGCATGTACGTCGTCCCGAGCGCCCGCGGCCTCGGCCTGGCCCGCCGCCTCCTGGCGGAGCTGGAGGCCGACGCCCGCGCCGCGGGGCGCGTCCGGATGGTGCTGGAGACCGGCGACAAGCAGCCCGAGGCGATCGCCCTCTACCTGTCGGAGGGCTACGCGATGACGGCCAAGTTCGGCTACTACCGGGAGTACGACTCCAGCCGCTGCATGGCCAAGCCCCTCTCCTGACGCCCGCTTCCCCGGTCCCGCCCGGCCGTCGGCCGGGCGGCCGGGTCACCCCGTCCGGAGCCGCAGGCGGAAGTCCGGGCAGACGTCGGGGTCCGGGTCGTCGTAGACGAAGGTGCGCTTCGCGTCGATGCCGATGGAGAGCCTGTCGAGGGTGTCGCCCTGCATGATGCCCTCCGGTTCGGCGAAGTCCAGGAGGAGCGTGGTCCGGTCCCGGCCACTGCCCGCCGGATCCACCACCCAGGTACCGGACCCGCTGAAGGCCTTGCCGAGGTGGGCGTGGAAGGAGCTGTCGCCCGTCGGCCAGTTCTCCACGGTGAAGCTGCCGCCATGGGCCGTCCCCGGGGTGAGGGCCAGCGTCAGGCGGACGCCCTTCGCCTCCAGCTCACCCTCGAACGTGCCCGCCAGCTGCGCCGCACCCGCGGTGTCCGCGGCCTCCGGGACGCACCGCTCGAACGCGTCGGAGCCGCAGCCGCTGAGCAGCCCGGCCACGGCGGCGAGCGCCGCCATACCTCCCGCCGCCCGCACCCTGCGCCGGTACATCGGTCACTTCCCTTCCGCGGGGACGCGCTCGGTCCACGTGATCTTCTGGTCGATCGTGGAGAACACGCCTTCCTCCCGGTTGAAGTTCTCCAGCCAGTCGTAGTAGCCGACGTAGTGCAGGAACGATTCGTTGCTGGTCGAGTTGTTCAGCGTGTATTCGACGACGAGCGAGCCGTCGGGGTCCTGGCCCTTGACGTTGTAGTCGAGGGAGTAGGAACCCATGAACGCCTCGCCGAGGTGGTCCTCGTCGGCGGTGACGATCGCCGGGATGTCCGTGCCGACCAGCTTGCGGAGCGCCCCGAGCTTGCCGTCCTTGGAGATCGAGTAGCTGACGGTGCCCTCCTGCTGCCCGTTCTCCTGCCACTTGGAGAGGGTGTCGGCGCGCAGCCGCTCCATGCTCACGCTGGATTTGATGAGCTCGGTCATCGTGTCCCCGTCGTGGTACTCGCGGCTGCGCGGCCCGCTGCCGGAAACCCAGTCCCAGCCCAGCGAGTACGCGCCCTCGCCCTTGCCCGCGGGGTACGGGTCCTTGCCCTGCATCGCGAGGTTGAGGGCGTTGTAGTCGGCCTCGGAGATCCGGTTCGTGGTGTCGATGGTGCTGTGCCCGGGGTTCGGGTTGAACCACTGGCCCTGGCCGATGTCCGACATCAGCGCGAACGCCATGTTCCGGTCGGCGGCGATGCCCCGCCGGACGATCCCGTTGATCTCCCGCTGGGCCGCCTCGATGGCCTTCGCCTCCGGTGAGTCCTTAGCGATCTCCTTGCACTGGCCGTTGAACACGGTGGTCGCGGCGACCCCGCTCGCCTGGATGAACACGCCCTTCTCCTGCGCCCGCCGCACGGCGTCCTGCAGGTCCTTCTTGACCGCCTTGAACTCGCCGAGCGCATCCTCGATGACACCGATGGCCGCCTTGGCGACCTTCGTCGCGGAGTCGACCTGCCGCTCGATGTCGTCGATCATCCGCCAGGCGTACGGGGCCGCGGCGCCCTCCCAGTACCCCTTGTCGCGCAGCGGCTTCAGCATCTCGTCCCGCACGCGCCGCGGCAGCTTGGACAGCGCCTCGTGCGTGGTGCGCCACTGGGCGAGGAGGGTCTCCAGCGGCGCCAGATCGGTCTCCAGGATCTCCTGGTAGAAGATGGTGGACATCAGAGCCCCTGGAGCTTGGACGGGCGCCGGACACCGGTGAACGACTGGTCGATCCCCGCGTCGGTGGTCTTGTAGCCGCGGGCGCCGATGCGCAGGCTCTCGGAGATGTGCGCGAGCCACCCGGCGACCGTTCCGGCCTGCTTCTCCCACTGCGCGTGCGCGGTGCGCAGGCTCTTCCCGGACTCCCACCCGTTCATGGCCGCGGCGGCCTTCCGCGCGGGCTCCTCCAGCGCGGCCGCGGGCTTGGTGAAGGCGGTGTGGATCTCGTCGGCACTCCCGGCGGCCCTGGTGAGCACGGCGGGCTCGATGACGAGCTCCTGCCCGGACGCCCCGGGCCCCCGGGGCGGCAGCAGCCCCGGCGGCTGGAGCAGCCCGGGCGGCTGCGCCCCGCCCGGCGGCACCAGCAGCGGCGGAGCCGGCGTCAACGTCAGCGGGGTCAGTGGATCCCGGAAACTCCCGGGCTCCGGAGCCACGAAGACGGAAGCCCCCCACTGCGACTGTGCCGCTCCAGCTCGTCCGGCGGCAGCGGAAGCCGCTCGGGCTCAGGCAACTTGTCATCGGCCATGTACGCAACTCCCCCTGTGCGAACGCAAGCACGCGAAGATCAAAGAGAGCCCACCCTAGCCCAGCCCACAAA
>NZ_RPSE01000509.1:0-3609 GCF_003949955.1 Streptomyces sp. WAC05292 | reverse complement strand
CCCTCAAATCCCCCCACCTCGCCGCCCCCTGGGCGTTCTGTCGAATCTGGGGTGGAAGACGAGACGAATGGTGTGATGGAAGTGCCGGGGCGGCGGTGAGTCGTCTTGGAATACCTGATAGACAGTGAATATTCACGGCTCGACCCGCCGTACAACCTGCCGGCCGCCTTGGGGGGATCGCCGCACTGTGAAGCCGCTTCACCGTCACCTTGTCAACACCTCGCGCAAGGTCCTGTGTACGGCCGCGCTCGCGGCCAGTCTCACGACCGCCGCCGTCGTGACCAACCCGCCGACCGCCGATGCGGGCGAGTCCGAGCCCACCCCGGACAGCCCGCAGGCCACCGACCGCGGTGACGCCCGGCTCGACCTGCCGCAGGACGTCGCCGACCCGGCCGTGCCGCCGGCCGGCGGGGCGGTCGCGGGCGAGGGGGCCAGCGGGATACCCGCGACCGCCCTCGACGCGTACAAGCGCGCCGAGACGGCGGTCGCCGCCGCGCTGCCGAACTGCAAGCTGCCCTGGCAGCTGCTCGCCGGCATCGGCCGGGTGGAGTCGGTCCACGCCTCCGGGTACGGGCTCAAGGCCGACGGCTACACCGAGAAGCCGATCCGCGGCCCCCAGCTCAACGGCCAGGGCTTCGCGGAGATCAAGGACACCGACAAGGGCGAGTGGGACGGCGACACCGCCTACGACCGGGCCGTCGGCCCGATGCAGTTCATCCCGTCGACCTGGGCCACCTGGGGTGCCGACGGCAGTGGCGACTCCAAGCGCGACCCGAACAACATCTACGACGCGGCGCTCGGCGCCGGGCTCTACCTGTGCGCCGGCGACCGCAACCTGTCGGACCAGGCGCAGCTCGACCGCGCGATCCTCAGCTACAACAACTCGCGCGAGTACGTGAACACGGTGCTCGGCTACATGCGCCAGTACCAGAACGGCGCGACCGAGGTGACGAACCCGCCCGTCGGGACGTACCCGACGCCGACGACGCCGGTGCTCCCGACTCCGCGGCCCTCCACGCCGGCGACCACGCCCGCCAAGCCGTCGACTCCGGCCCCGCAGCCGACGCCCGAGAAGCCGAAGCCCAAGCCGGAGCCCAAGCCGGAGCCGGAGAAGCCCGCGCCCGCGCAGCTGGCGAAGCTGGAGGTGGTCGACGGCGCGGCGCTGAAGGCGGAGGCGGGTGCGGCGTTCACCGCCGTGCCGCGCGTCAAGGCGCTGCTCAGCGACGGCAAGCCGGCCGTCGGCCGGCACGTGCTGTTCGCCGTCGAGGAGGACACCACCGGCGGCACCCACTTCGGGACGGAGGGCCGCTCGCACCTCGTGGTCCAGACGGACTCCCAGGGCATCGCGGCCGCACCGGGCCTGAAGGCGGGCCCGAAGGGGGGCACGTTCACGCTGCGCGCCTCCGGCTACGACACCACCCGCCAGGTCACGGTGAACCTCACCGGCACCGTCACCGCCAAGCCGGCCCCGGTGGCCGACCTGCTGGAGCGGACCGGTACGGGCGCGGACAAGCCGCTGGAGGTCGTCGCCGGGACGCCGCTGAAGGACGTCCGGGTGAAGGCCACGGCCGCCGGCCGGCCGGTGGCGGGCACGCAGGCCACCGCCGCGCTGGTCGAGAAGAACGAGGCCGGCGCGTGGGTGCCGGTGGACCCGGCGAAGACGAAGGGCCCGTACTTCGAGGGCGCGAAGGAAGGCGACAAGCTGTTCCGGGTGGAGCTCGACCCGTCGGGTGCCGACGGTGTGATCGCGCTGCCCGAGCTGCTCACCGCCGACGTCGCCCCCGGCACCTACCACCTGCGGCTGACCACGAAGGAGAACGTGGTGCTGCTGCTGAAGCTGGAGGTGACCGCGAAGGCCGGCTCCGGCGAGAGCACGGAGCCGAAGGCTCCGGAGGCCCCGGCGGCGACCCCCGCCCGGCGGTAGTCGGAAGGCAGTACGAGCGGCGGCCGCCCGCCCCGTCCCCGTGACGGCGGCGGGCGGCCGCCGTTCCGCTTCCCGCTCCGGGCCCGGCTCGGGCCCGGAAAAGGCAGGAGCCCCGCCTCTCTCCGCTCGTGCGGAGGAGGCAGGGCTCCTTGGGTGGTGCTTTCCAACCGCGATGGTTGGCCCCGGGCATTAGGCCGGGGTGACGTTCTCCGCCTGCGGGCCCTTCGGACCCTGGGTGACGTCGAAGTTCACGGTCTGGTTCTCCTCGAGGGAGCGGAAGCCAGACGCGTTGATCGCGGAGTAGTGGACGAAGACATCCGGGCCGCCGCCGTCCTGGGCGATGAAGCCGAAGCCCTTTTCAGCGTTGAACCACTTCACGGTTCCGGTAGCCATGAGCCCTCCTATATGGGCCAAAGGGTCGCCCTGCTCCAGAACCTGCTAAGAAGTCTGAAAACTACAAAAGCCCGCGGGTCACATTCTCCGCAGGCCTCGTACTGCAAGGGAAACCAAACTGCAACTTGCGTCGAGCCTAGCACGCACACTGCGGCCGAGACCAGAGGGAAAGATCACGTCACCCGGACGTTTGAGACCCGCGCGAAGGCTGACGCGGGGCCGCCAGCTAGTCTCGCGATGTGGACGTGTATCGCAGCCGGCCCCGCGTGGGCCACATTCAGTTCCTGAACTGCCTTCCCCTGTACTGGGGGCTGGCCAGAACCGGCACGCTGCTGGACCTGGAGCTGACCAAGGACACGCCGGAGAAGCTGAGCGAGCACCTCGTCCGCGGCCGTCTCGACATCGCGCCGATCACCCTGGTGGAGTTCCTGCGCAACGCCGGCGACCTCGTCGCGTTCCCCGACCTCGCGGTCGGCTGCGACGGCCCCGTCATGTCCTGCGTGATCGTCTCCCAGGTGCCGCTGGAGCGGCTGGACGGGGCGCGCGTCGCGCTCGGCTCGACCTCCCGCACGTCGGTCCGCCTGGCGCAGCTGCTGCTCTCCGAGCAGTACGGGGTGCGCCCCGACTACTACACCTGCCCGCCCGACCTGGGGCTGATGATGCAGGAGGCGGACGCGGCGGTGCTGATCGGGGACGCCGCGCTGCGGGCCTCGCTGCACGACGCGCCGCGGCTCGGGCTGGAGGTCCACGACCTGGGGCAGATGTGGAAGGAGTGGACCGGGCTGCCGTTCGTGTTCGCCGTGTGGGCGGCCCGGAAGGACTACCTGGAGCGCGAGCCGGCCGTGGTGCGGCAGGTGCACGAGGCGTTCCTCGACTCGCGGGACATCTCCCTGGAGGAGGTCGCCAAGGTCGCCGAGCAGGCGGCGCGCTGGGAGGCCTTCGACGCCGCTCTGCTGGAGCGGTACTTCACCACGCTCGACTTCCGTTTCGGCCCGGAGCAGTTGGCGGGCGTACGGGAATTCGCCCGCCGTACCGGTTCCCCGACGGGCTATCCGGCGGACGTGGCGGTGGAGCTGCTGAAAGTCTGATCGGCTGGTGTGATCGATTTTCCGGGCGGTTGCCCGGGTTCCGCTCCCGTTCCGCTCCCCTTCCGCTCCGGCTCCTCCCGGCGGGTGCGGTCCGCGATCTCCGCGGCATGATCCGTTTATCGGGAATTCGTCCTGTATTCACGCGGCGCGCGCCCGCCCCGTTTAATCCGCGGCCCTTCGCGCCGCGCCCCGCCGGGAATACCC
>NZ_RPSE01000508.1:0-3634 GCF_003949955.1 Streptomyces sp. WAC05292 | reverse complement strand
GCGGGGGACGGGGCGTCGCCTCCGCCCGGAACCGCAGCCGGGGCGGGGCACGCCGATACCACCAGTGTCCGGCCGTCGGCAGCGCCCGGCAACCCGCGAACGCCCCCGCCGGGCCCGGTCAGCCGCCGGCCGGGAGGTAGGAGTCCACCGCCGTGTCGAAGACGGCGCGGGCCTCCTTCGTGCGGCCGGTCGGCGCCGACACCCACACGTCGTGGAGCGTGCCGGCCTGCTCCCAGCAGATGTCGTACGTGTGCCGGGGCCCCTCGGCGGCGGTGAAGCCGTTCCACGTGAACTCCCACAGCGCGGCCGGCAGGCCGTCGTGGGTGGTGGGGGTGACGGCGTTGTCGCGGTAGCCGGGGTTGCTCTCCGGGCCGCGGGCGTCGGCGGCGCGCATCGAGCCGAGCGCCCCGCCGGCCGGGACGGGCCCGGTCCGGATCCCGACGCGGACGGCGCCGTCCGCCGTGGTGTAGAAGACCCGTTCGCCGTCCGTCGAGCGCCGGGTGCCCTGCGGCACGGCCAGGCTGAAGCCGCGCTCGTCCGTGACGAGGACGTAGCCGCGGGGCACCGGCCGGGCCTGCGCGGGCAGCGACGGCAGCGGCGCCGCGGTGGTCGCGGCCGGGGCCGGGGCGGTCGTCGTCGACGGGCCCGGGGACGCGGCCCGCGGTGAGGACGCGGCCGGGGCCGCCGCGGACGGGCCGGGCGCGGCCGGCGCCGCCGCGGCGGACGCGGCGGCCGCGGGGGGCTGCCGGGTCCCGCCGTCGAGCAGCGCCACGGCCGTCACCGCGCCCGCGCAGGCGGCGACGGCCCCCGCCACCACGAGGGCCGCCCGCGCACCCCGCAGCCGCGGCCGCGCCGGAGGCCCGCCCGCGTCCCGGGTCTTCGGCGCGGTGCCGCCTTCGCGTACGGGCGCCGGCGCCGGGGCGGCGCCCGGCCGGCCGCCGCCGTGCTCCGTCGGCGTGTACGCGGCCCCGGCGGCCGGGCCGGCCGTCGCCGCGTCGGCCGGGCCGTCCCCCGCCGCGCACGCCGCGAGCATCCGGCGCGCCCGCGCCGCCCCCAGGCGCCGGTCGGGATCCCGCTCCAGCAGCCCGCGGACGACCGGCAGGAGCGGCCCGAGCCGCTGCGAGGGCCGCACCTCCTCGTAGACGACCGCGTGCAGGACGGCCCCGATCGAGTCCCGGCGGAACGGCGACTCGCCGGTGACCGCCGCGCACAGCAGCGCCCCCAGCGACCACAGGTCCGACGCGGGGCCGCCCGCCCCGCCCTGCATGCGCTCGGGTGCCGCGTACTCGGGGGTGCCCGCGAACGCCCCCGCCTCGCTGATCGTCGTCGCACCGGGCAGGCTGGCGATGCCGAAGTCGGTCAGCACCGCGCGGCCCGTTCCCGCCTCCAGCAGCACGTTCGCCGGCTTCACGTCCCGGTGCTGCACCCCCAGCGTGTGCGCGGCGGTCAGCGCGTCGAGCAGGGCGAGTCCGACCGCTGCCGCCTCCCGCGGCGCCATCGGCCCGTCGGGTCCGGCCAGCCGGTCGGCGAGCGACCCGCCGTCCACCAGCTCCATGACGATGACGGGCCGCCCCTCGTGCTCGACCACGTCGTGCACGACGACCACGTGCGGATGCCTGACCTTCGCGACGGCCCGCGCCTCCCGCAGGGCGCCCGCCGGGTCGGCGCCCGCGTCGAGGGAGAGCGCCTTGACCGCGACCGCCCGCCCGAGGAGTTCGTCGGTCGCCCGCCACACCACGCCCATGCCGCCGCGGCCGAGCCGCCCGCCCAGGCGGTAGCGCCCGCCGATCACCGTGCCGCCGTCGTCCGGCCCGTCCTCCAGCGCCACCCGCTCCCCCTCGTCTTCCGGCCAACGGCCCATGATGGCGCACCGGGTGGGCCGCCGCGCCGCGGACCGCGCCCGCGGCTCAGGGGAGCAGGGCCCGCACCCCCGCCCACTCCCCGACGGCCTGCACGACCGGGTCGTCCGACTCGGCCAGCTGGGGGCCCACCGCGGCCATCCGGTCCAGCAGCACCTTGATCCGCCGCAGGTGCCGGATGCGCCGCCTGGGCAGCTCCCGCCAGGCCCGGGCCTGCGCGACCGCCTCCGCGGGTGCCAGGTCGATCAGGTCCAGCAGCTCCCGGCACAGCGCGGCCGGGTCCCCGCCCCGGCCGGGCCCGAACTCCCGGATCAGGTAGACCCGTACGCCCGCCCTGTCGGCGGCGCGGTCCAGCGCGTGCAGCCCCGCCCAGTCGGCCCGGCGCTCGACCGCGGCCAGCGCCACCCGGCCCCAGCGCAGCCGCCGCGCGCCGGGCAGCGCCCCGTCCTGCATCCCGGCGGCGGCGAGGCTGCTCAGCGTCATCGGGTGGGGTTCGTCGCCCAGCGGAGGGTCCGTGGCCAGCCAGGCCTCCAGCTCCTCCAGCGCGTGCCCGCCGGGCGGGACGGCGGTCAGCACCTGGCCGCCGGCGAGCAGGGCGGCCGCGGGGCCGGCCAGGTGCACGCGGGCCGCCCGGCCGGCGCCGAGCGAGGACTCCCGGCGGCCCTGCCGCTCGATCCAGCGCAGTCCGAGCCGGGCGTCGCCGGCGGCGTACACCTGGCCGGTGCGGGCGGCGCCGCCGATGCACCGCACGCGGCACACCCCTCCCGAGCCGTCCGCCTCCTCCACGGAGTACACCTGCAACGCGGCGATGGGCACCGGTCCTCCTCTCACGGCGGGGAGGCTACCCGGTCACCCGTCCGGCCGTGCGCCCCGGCCGCGGGCGGGAACGCGGAAGCGGCCGGCCCCCCGCTCGGGGAGCCGGCCGCGGGCCGGTGCGGTGTGACCGCTACGACCAGGTGACCAGGCGGCGCGGCTGCTCCAGCACGGCCGCGATGTCCGCCAGGAACTTCGAGCCGAGCTCGCCGTCGATCAGGCGGTGGTCGAAGGACAGCGCCAGCGTCGTGACGTGGCGCGGCTTCACCTTGCCCTTGTGCACCCACGGCTGGAGCTTGATCGCGCCGACCGCGAGGATCGCGGACTCGCCGGGGTTCAGGATGGGCGTGCCGGTGTCGACGCCGAAGACGCCGACGTTGGTGATGGTGAGGGTGCCGCCCTGCATGTCCGCCGGGGAGGTCTTGCCGTCGCGGGCCGTGGCGACCAGCGCGGACAGGGCCTCGGAGAGCTCCGGCAGCGTCTTGGCGTGCGCGTCCTTGATGTTGGGGACGATCAGGCCGCGCGGGGTGGCCGCCGCGATGCCCAGGTTGACGTAGTGCTTGAGCACGATCTCCTGGGCCGCCTCGTCCCAGGACGCGTTGACGTCCGGGTTGCGGCGTACGGCGATCAGCACCGCCTTGGCGATGAGCAGCAGCGGGTTGATGCGCAGCCCCGCCAGGTCCGGGTCGGCCTTGAGCTCCTGGACCAGCTTCATCGTGCGGGTCACGTCGAGGGTGATGAACTCGGTGACGTGCGGCGCGGTGAACGCGGAGCCGACCATGGCCTGGGCGGTGACCTTGCGGACGCCCTTGACCGGGATGCGGGTCTCCCGGGCGCCCGGCTCGGCCTCCGGGGCGGCCTGGGCGGGCACGGCCGCCGGCGCGGCGGACGCGGCGGACGGCGCGGGGGCGGCCGCGGGGGCGGCGGCCTGCGGGGCGAGCGCGGCCGCGGCGGCGGCGTGC
>NZ_RPSE01000507.1:0-3672 GCF_003949955.1 Streptomyces sp. WAC05292 | reverse complement strand
GTTCCCCGCCGTGCGACTTTCACCCGGCCGGGCGCAGCGCCTCCCAGCGCACCGTCAACTCCCCCTGCCGCCACCGCTTCGGACCGTCCGTCAGCGGCCAGTCCCCGGCCAGCGCCCGCGCCGACCGGATCCACCGCTGCCGCGCCCCGTACGAGGCGTACGGCGCGGCCGCCGCCCACGCCCGGTCGAAGTCCCGCAGGAAGGCGTACACCGGCTCGCCCGGCACATTGCGGTGGATCAGCGCCTTCGGCAGCCGCTCCGCCAGGTCCGAGGGCCGCTCCAGCGACCCCAGCCGCGTCGCGAACGTCACCGTCCGCGGCCCCTCCGGCCCCAGCGCCACCCACACGTGCCGGCGGCCGATTTCGTCGCACGTGCCCTCCACCAGCAGCCCGTCCGGAGCCAGCCGGGCGCACAGCCGCTCCCAGACCTCCGCGACCTGCTCCTCGCCGTACTGCCGCAGCACGTTCGCCGCGCGGATCAGCGCCGGCCGGGCCCCGCCCTCCAAGGGCACCTCGAAGCCGCCGTGCCGGAACCGGAGCCCCTCCCGCTCGTACGGGCGCGCCGCCGCGACCCGCGCCGGCTCGATCTCGATGCCGACCACCCGCACCGCGGGCGCCGCCCGCCGCAGGCGGTCCAGCAGCTCCACGGCCGTCCACGGAGCGGCCCCGTAGCCCAGGTCCACGGCCACCGGCGCCGCCGCGCGCCGCAGCGCCGGCCCGTGCACCTCGGCGATCCAGCGGTCCATGCGGCGCAGCCGGTTCGGGTTCGTCGTCCCCCGCGTCACCGTCCCCACCGGGCGCGCCGCCTGCGCACCCCGCGCGACGCCGCCCGCGCGGGCCCGGGCCCCGGTGCGGCCGAGGCCGCCGGAGGAGGCGGGGACAGGGGGGTCGGAGGCGTGCCGGGACATGCGCCGAGCGTAAGCGGAGGGCCCCCTCGGCGGGAAAAGCAGCCCGGTGCCCGGCACCGCGCCGAGGAAAATCGGCCGCCCCGGAATGCGGGGCACGCCCATCCGGGTTGCACTCCTTGAAGGGCGCCGGGTGCGCTCCGTCCGGCATGCCCGCCCGCCGGCGCGAGCGGCCCCGAGGCCCCCGCCCGCATGTCGTCATGTCGCCCGAGCGAGAGGAACTGCTCCCTTGAGCCAGTACGTGTCCCGCATCGGCGGCACCATCGGCGGCCGGCTCGCCGCCGTCCGCGGCACCCGCCACGACCCGCCCCGGCTGCGCATCCCGTCCGTCGGCCACCACCGCAAGCCGCGCCGCGTCGCGATGCTCAGCGTCCACACCTCCCCGCTGCACCAGCCGGGCACGGGCGACGCCGGCGGCATGAACGTCTACATCGTGGAGCTCGCCAGGCGGCTCGCCGCCATCAACATCGAGGTCGAGATCTTCACCCGGGCCACCGAGGGCGGCCTCCCGCCCGCCGTCGAACTCGCCCCCGGCGTCCTCGTCCGGCACGTCGACGCCGGCCCGTACGAGGGCCTCGCCAAGGAGGAGCTGCCCGCCCAGCTGTGCGCCTTCACCCACGGCGTCATGCAGGCCTGGGCCGGCCACCGCCCCGGCCACTACGACCTCGTCCACTCCCACTACTGGCTCTCCGGGCACGTCGGCTGGCTCGCGGCCGAACGCTGGGGCGTCCCCCTCGTCCACGCCATGCACACCATGGCCAAGGTCAAGAACGCCTCCCTCGCCGAGGGCGACGCCCCGGAGCCGGCCGCCCGCGTCATCGGCGAGACCCAGATCGTCGCCGCCGCCGACCGGCTCGTCGCCAACACCACCGACGAGGCCGAGGAGCTCGTACGGCACTACGACGCCGACCCCGGCAAGGTCGCCGTCGTCCACCCCGGCGTGAACCTCGAACGCTTCGCCGTCGCCGACGGCCGGGCCGCCGCCCGCGCCCGCCTCGGACTCCCGCAGGACGCCGTCATCCCGCTGTTCGCCGGGCGGATCCAGCCGCTGAAGGCCCCCGACGTGCTGCTGCGCGCCGTCGCCGTGCTCGTCGGGCAGGACCCGCAGCTGCGCCGCAGGCTGTTCGTGCCCGTCGTCGGCGGTCCCAGCGGCAGCGGCCTCGCCAAGCCGGAAGGGCTCCAGAAGCTCGCCGCGAAGCTCGGCATCGCCGACCTCGTCCACTTCCACCCGCCGGTCGCCCAGGACCGGCTGGCCGACTGGTTCCGGGCGGCGTCCGTGCTGGTCATGCCCTCCTACAGCGAGTCCTTCGGGCTCGTCGCGATCGAGGCGCAGGCCACCGGGACGCCCGTCCTCGCCGCGGAGGTCGGCGGGCTGCCCGTCGCCGTCAACGACGGCGTCACCGGCATCCTCGTCTCCGGCCACGACCCGGCCGACTACGCCCGCGAGCTGCGCCGCTTCGTCGACGACCCGGGGCTCGCCGACCGCATGGGCGGCGAGGCGGCACGGCACGCGCAGTTCTTCGGCTGGGACACCGCCGCGAGCGCCACGGCGGACGTGTACACCGCGGCCATGCACGAGCACCGCCGTCGCGTACGCTCCCACCATGGCTGACACCGCGATCATCGAGAGCGCGCTGAACGGCGCCGAGCTGGCCTGGGAGAGCCCCGCTCCGGGCACCTACGTCGTCCAGCTCCCCGGCACCCGCAAGCTCTCCACGACCTGCTCGCTCAAGGTCGGCCGGCACTCGCTGTCGGTCAACGCGTTCGTGATCCGCCACCCCGACGAGAACGAGGCCGGCGTCCACCGCTGGCTGCTGGAGCGCAACCTCAGGCTGTACGGGATGGCGTACGCGGTGGACCGCCTCGGCGACGTCTACCTCACGGCCCGGCTCCCGCTGTCCGTGGTCACCGCCGAGGAGCTCGACCGGCTGCTCGGGACCGTCCTGGAGGCGGCGGACGGCGCGTTCAACACCCTCCTGGAGCTGGGCTTCGCCACGGCGATCAAGAAGGAGTACGAGTGGCGGGTCGCCCGGGGCGAGTCGACCCGCAACCTCGACGCCTTCCGCCACCTGACCCGCCCGGCGGACTGACCCCCTAGGCGTCCGCGGCGGCCCGGACGGGAGCGGCGGGAGCGGCGGGAGCGGCGGACCCGGCCTTCACCGGTGCGTCGGCGGACTCCGCCGACGCCGTGCCGCGAGCCGGCAGCCGCCGCATCAGCAGCCAGTAGCCGCCCGCCGCGAGCGTGCCCAGCACGCCGGCCGACCCCCACAGCCACGCCGCGCCGAACCAGTCGACGACGTACCCCGCCATCAGCGGCGCGACCAGCGCGGCCACCGACCACGACATCGTGTACATGCCCTGGTAGCGGCCCCGGCCCTGCACCGGCGAGAGCCGTACGACGAGCTCCATCTGCGTCGGCGAGTTCACGATCTCCGCCAGCGTCCACACCGCGACCGTCAGCGCGTACGCCCACAGCGGCCCGGCGAACGCCGTCAGCGCGAACCCCCAGCCCGCCAGCAGGGCGGAGAGCACCAGCAGCCGCCGGGCGTCGCGGTGCTCGATGAACCGCGTCACCGGGATCTGCAGCAGCACGATCATCAGCCCGTTCACCGAGATCACCAGGCCGTACTCGCCCGGCGTGAAGCCGGCGGCCCCCATCGCCACCGGCAGTCCCACCGAGCCCTGCATGAAGACCATCGACACGAGGAACGACAGCCCGACGACGCCCATGAACCGGCCGTCCCGCAGCACCGTCCCCAGCGACACCC
>NZ_RPSE01000506.1:0-3676 GCF_003949955.1 Streptomyces sp. WAC05292 | reverse complement strand
CCCCGCGAGGGTGTGCGGCGGGGTGCCGCACACCCTCGCGGGGGGCCGCGCACTGACGAGCGATTGCCCCGGTGAGGGCGCGGCCTCTGAGCGCTCGTGGCGGATGGTCCGTAAGCTGTGCCACGTCAACAGGACGACGGGTCAGCGGGGTGGACATGGCGATGATGCGGCTCCGGCGCGAGGACCCGCGTGTCGTCGGCTCGTTCAGGCTGCACCGGCGGCTCGGCGCCGGGGGCATGGGCGTGGTCTACCTGGGCTCCGACCGGCGGGGGCAGCGCGTCGCGCTCAAGGTGATCCGCCCCGACCTCGCCGAGGACCAGGAGTTCCGCTCCCGCTTCGCCCGCGAGGTGTCCGCCGCCCGGCGGATCCGCGGCGGGTGCACGGCGCGCCTGGTGGCGGCGGACCTGGAGGCGGAGCGCCCGTGGTTCGCGACCCAGTACGTGCCCGGTCCGTCGCTGCACGACAAGGTCGCCGAGGAGGGCCCGCTGACGGCGGCGCAGATCGCCGCGATCGGGGCCGCCCTGTCGGAGGGGCTGGTCGCGGTGCACGAGGCGGGCGTCGTCCACCGGGACCTCAAGCCGTCGAACATCCTGCTGTCGCCCAAGGGACCGCGGATCATCGACTTCGGGATCGCCTGGGCGACCGGCGCCAGCACGCTGACCCACGTGGGGACGGCCGTCGGCTCCCCCGGCTTCCTGGCCCCCGAACAGGTCCGCGGGGCGGCGGTCACGCCCGCAACCGACGTGTTCGCGCTGGGCGCGACCCTCGCCTACGCGGCGACCGCCGACTCGCCGTTCGGGCACGGCAGTTCCGAGGTCATGCTGTACCGGGTGGTGCACGAGGAGCCGCACCTGGTGGGCGTGCCGGACGCCCTGGCGCCGCTGGTGCGGGCCTGCCTGGAGAAGGACCCCGAGGACCGGCCCAGCACGCTCCAGCTGTCGATGCGGCTGAAGGAGATCGCGGCCCGGGAGGCGCAGGGCCTGTCGGACGGCCGCCCGCCCGCGCAGCGGGTGCGGACCGACCGGCCCACCGGGCGGCTGACCCAGCCGTTCCCCGAGGAGCGGGCGGAGCGGCGCACCGGCCGCACCCCCGCACCGCAGGGGGCGGGCGGCAGGGCGGTGAAGGGTGCGCCGGGCGGTCCGCCGTCGCGGCCGTCGTCGCCGCGGAACAAGGGCGGCGGGCCGTCGTCGCGCCCGACCGGCGGGCGGTCGGGCGGCCGTCCGGTGCCCCGGACGACGGGGGCGGGGCGGCGCCCGTCGCGGCCGGACCCGCGGCTGATGCGGCAGCGGCTGATCGTGTTCGTGGTGGTGACGCTGGTCGTGGCGCTCGGGATCGCGGCGGCGCAGAAGCTCTGAGCGCCGGGGCCCGGGCGCCCCGGCGCCGTCCGCGTCACGCCTGCCGGGGCGGGCGGGTGGCGTAGAAGGCGACCGCGGAGGCCGCGGCGACGTTCAGCGAGTCGATGCCCTCGGCCATCGGGATGCGCACCCACTCGTCGGCGGCGCGCAGGGCGTGCGTCGACAGGCCGTGCCCCTCCGAGCCCAGCATGATCGCGCAGCGTTCGAAGCGCTCCGGCGGGACCTGGTCCAGGGAGGCCGCCTGCGGGCTGGGCGTCATGGCGAGGATCCGGTAGCCGGCCTCGCGCACCTTCTCCAGGTCGGCCGGCCAGTCCGCGAGGCGGGCGTACGGCACCGAGAACACCGAGCCCATGGAGACCTTGATGGCACGCCGGTAGAGCGGGTCGGCGCAGTCCGGGGACAGGAGTATCGCGCCGATGCCGAGGGCGGCGGCGCTGCGGAAGGCGGCGCCGAGGTTGGCGTGGTCGACGAAGCCCTCGAAGACGGCGATGCGGCGCCCGGGGCCGCCTGCCGCGAGGAGCTCGGCGGGCTCGGGCAGCGGCTTGCGCTGCATGGAGGCGAGCGCCCCGCGGTGCACGTGGTAGCCGGTGACGCGTTCGGCGACCTCGGGGGTGACCGCATAGACGGGGGCGGGGAGTTCGTCGATGACGTCGCGCATGACGTCGACCCACTTCGCGGACAGCAGCATCGACCGCATCTCGAACCCGGCGTCCTTGGCCCGCCGGATGACCTTCTCGCCCTCGGCGATGAAGAGGCCCTCCTCGGGTTCGCGGCGGCGGCGCAGCTCGACGTCGGTCAGGCCGGTGTAGTCGCGCAGGCGCGGGTCGTCGGGGTCGTCGACGGTGATGAGATCAGCCACAGGGTGATACTGCCTTGTCCGGGATGGGGTGCCAACGCCCCTTGCGGGGCGCCGGGGTTCGGTCGCTCAGGTCGCGGGGGCCGCCGCGACGCGGACGACCTCGCCGATGACGATGACCGCCGGCGGGCGGACGTCCTCGGCGCGGACCCGCTCGCCGACGGTGGCGAGGGTGGCGTCGACGCGGCGCTGGTTCGCGGTGGTGCCCTCCTGGACGACGGCGACCGGCGTGTCGGCGGGGCGGCCGTGGCGGACAAGGGCCTCGGCGATCAGGCCGATCTTGTCGACGCCCATGAGGACGACGAGGGTGCCGGTGAGCCGGGCGAGTGCCGCCCAGTCCACCAGGGAACGCGGGTCGTCGGGGCCGACGTGCCCGCTGACGACGGTGAACTCGTGGGCGACGCCGCGGTGGGTGACCGGGATGCCCGCGGCGGCGGGCACCGAGACGGAGCTGGAGATGCCGGGGACGACGGTGCAGGCGATGCCGGCCTCGGCGAGGGCCTGGAGCTCCTCCATGCCGCGGCCGAAGACGTAGGGGTCGCCGCCCTTGAGCCGGACGACGGCCTTGCCGGCCTTGGCGTGCTCGACAAGGGCGTTGTTGATGGCCTCCTGGGCCATGTAACGGCCGTACGGGATCTTCGCGGCGTCGATGACCTCCACGTGCGGCGGAAGCTCGTCGAGGAGGTCGCGCGGGCCGAGGCGGTCGGCGATGACGACGTCGGCCTCGGCGAGGAGCCGCCTGCCGCGGACGGTGATCAGGTCGGGGTCGCCGGGGCCGCCGCCGACGAGGGCGACGCGGGGCCCGCCCTCGGCGCGGCCTCGGTGGCCGGGCGCGGCGAGGGTGCCGTCGCGCAGCCCCTCGACGACGGCGTCGCGGACGGCCGCGGAGCGGCGCGGGTCGTTGCCGGTGAGGACGGCCACGGTGACCCCCTCGACGCGGCCGGTGGCCGGGGTCCAGGCGGTGGCGGCGGAGGCGTCGTCGGCGCGGACGCACCACACCCGCTCGCGCTCGGCCTCGGCGGACGCCTGCTCGTTGACCTCGCGGTGCTGGGTGGCGATCAGGGCGTACCAGGCGCCGGCGAGGTCCCCCTCGCGGTAGCGGCGGCGCTCCCAGCGGATCTCGCCGGTCTCCGCCATGGCGTCGACGGACGGCGTGGCGGACGGCGAGACGAGCAGGACGTCGGCACCCGCGGCGACGAGCGCGGGGAGGCGGCGCTGGGCGACCTGCCCGCCGCCGATGACGACGACGCGGCGGCCGGCGAGGCGGAGGCCTACGGGGTACGCGGGGTGTCCCGGGTGTGCCATGGCGGTGCGGCTCCTGTACGGCGGTGTGTCTGCGCCGCTGCTGCGCTGGAGCGGCCTGTCCGGTGTGACGTGCGGTTTCAGGTGTGCGGGTCCACGATACGACCCGCCGCGCCGGCCGCTGCGCGGGGCCTTTCCCCCTCCCCGCCCCTTCCCGAAACCG
>NZ_RPSE01000505.1:0-3684 GCF_003949955.1 Streptomyces sp. WAC05292 | reverse complement strand
GGGCCGCCGGGGGGTTCCCGCACGTACGGCACCGTCGTGCCCAGGACGTCGAAGCCCAGCCGCTCCAGGATCGGCCGGCTCTGCGCGGAGGCGTCCACGTGCAGGTACGGGATCCCCCGCGCCGCGGCGATCCGCGCCCGGTGGGCCACCAGCAGCCGGTAGACGCCGCGGCCGCGCCATGCGGGCACCGTGCCGCCGCCCCACAGGCCGGCGAACGGGCTGCCCGGCTGCATCTCCAACCGCGCGGCGCTCACCGGGACGCCGCCGGCCATCGCCACCACGGCGGCGATCGTCTCCGGCGCCCGGTGCAGCCGCTCCACCACCAGCTCCCGGATCCCGGGCCGGTGCCGGCCGAAGGCCTCCGTGTGGACGCGCTCCATCAGGTCCGCGCCCGACTCGTCGGCCACCGCGTGCAGCGTGATGCCGGCGGGCGGCTCCGCCGGCAGCGCGGCGACCTCCTGCGTCCGACCCACCAGCACCGTCTCGGCCGGCTCGGGCGTGAAGCCCGCGGCGCGCAGCCGTCCCGCCAGGCCGGCCGGGCGGTCGTGCCCGTACAGCTTCCACTCGAAGCCGGAGCCGCGGCCGGCGAAGTAGGCCACCTGCGCGGCGATCGCCGCGTCCGCCGTGTCCTCGTCGAGGTCCGACCAGAGCACCCCGTTCCAGCCGCTGCCGGGAGAGGTCTGCCGGACCACCCGGCCCGCCCGCTCGACCTGGCACCCGGGCGTGTCGGGCGGCGCGCACTCGCGCACATGGCGGTCGTACGCCGCCAGGAGGCGCGCCTCGGCCCCGTGATCGCTTCCCATGGCGGCAGCCGACCACCGGAGCGCCCGTCCGCGCAACTGCATTAGCCTCACCCCCGTGAACGACCTCTGCATCCACACCGGCAAGGCCGCCCCCGACGCCGCCGCCGACCGCGGCTGGCTCCTCGGGCACTTCAAGGACCCCGGCGATCCGCGCCACAGTGCGGACGTGGAGATCAAGTGGGGCGTCCACCCCAAAGGGGACGCGCGGGCGCAGTGGACGACCGGGGAGGAGCGGACCGCCCTGCTGGTCCTGATCAGCGGCCGCTTCCGGATGGAGTTCCCCGACCGGGACGTCGTCCTCGCCGAGCAGGGCGACTACGTGGTGTGGGGCCGCGGCGTCGACCACTCCTGGTACGCGGAGGAGGAGTCGGTGGTCCTCACGGTCCGCTGGCCGTCCGTCCCCGGCTACCGCGTCGACGAGCCGGCGGCGACGGCGGAGCGGCAGGGCTGACCCGCCGGCCGCGGACGGTGCATCTGTGATGATGCACACGAAACGGACCAACGATCACCTTTGGCTGCGATCGTATGCGTGCGCACCATCCCGGCCGCCCCAGGAGCGACCCTCCCGGGAGCCTCGGCCCGGCCTTCACGCGTTCCAGTGTTCTTCGCATCGGGCTGCCTCCCGGTGAAGATCCGACCCCCCAGGGAGCACGTCCGTTGGCAGCAATCGCTCGGTGGTGCATGCGGCACCGGCTGGCCGCCGTCCTGATCTGGCTGCTCGCCCTCGGCGGGACCGCCGCGGCCGCCGTGACCGCCGGAACGGCCTTCTCCACCGACTACGAGGTCCCCGGCACCGAGTCCAGCCGGGCCCACGCCCTCCTCCGCGAGGGCTTCCCCGGCCAGGGCGGCGACACCGACACCGTCGTGTGGCGGACCCCCGCCCACCTGACGGCCCGCTCGCCCGGCGTCGAGCAGCGCATGACCCGGGCCCTGGACACCATCGCGGAGCTGCCCGGCGTCGGCTCGGTCGCCGGACCGTACGGGCCCGGGCCCGAGAGCGCCGCGCAGATCAGCGCCGACGGGCGCACCGCCTACGCCGTCGTGACCTTCGACCGGCAGGCGGACGCCGTCCCCACGGCGCAGGCCGAGGCGGTCGTCGCCGCCGCCAAGAACGCCGCCACCGAGGCGGACGGCGTGCAAGTCGAGCTCGGCGGCCGTGCGATCGGCCTGACCGAGGCGCCGAAGACCCACCTCGCCGAGGCCATCGGCGTGGCCGTCGCCGCCCTCGTCCTCTTCCTCGCCTTCGGCTCGCTCGCGGCCAGCCTGCTGCCCATCGCGACGGCCCTCGTCTCCGTCGGCACCGCCTACTTCGGCATCGGCCTCCTCGGGCACGCCATGGCCGTCGCGGACTTCGCACCCATGCTCGGCACCCTCGTCGGACTGGGCGTCGGCATCGACTACGCGCTGTTCATCGTCACCCGGCACCGCAAGGCCCTGCGGCGCGGCACGGACGTGGCCGAGGCCGCCGAGCAGGCCGTCGCCACCACCGGCAGGGCCGTGGTCTTCGCCGGCGCCACCGTCTGCATCGCCCTGCTCGGCATGCTCGTCCTGCGGCTGAGCTTCCTGAACGGCGTCGCGATAGCCGCCTCGCTGACCGTCGTCCTGACCGTCGCCGCCTCGGTCACCCTGCTGCCCGCCCTCCTGTCGTACATCGGGATGAGCGCCCTCTCGCGGCGCGAGCGCCGCCGCCTCGCCGCCGAAGGGCCGCAGCCGGAGCTGCCCACCGGGTTCGCCGCCCGCTGGTCCGCCTTCGTCGAGCGGCACCCCAAGAAGCTGGGCCTCCTGGCCGCCGCCGTCATGGCGGTGCTCGCCCTGCCGACGCTCTCCCTCCACCTGGGCACCTCGGACCAGGGCAACAACCCCGCGACCAGCACCACCCGGCAGGCCTACGACCTGCTCGCCGAGGGCTTCGGCCCCGGCGTCAACGGCCCCCTCACCGTCGTCGCCCGGCTCGACGGCGCGGGCGACCGGATCGCCGCCGAGCGCCTCGCCGAGGCGCTGCGCGGCGCCGAAGGCGTCGCCTCCGCCGGGCCCGCCGTCCTCAACCGCAGCGGCGACACCGCCGTCGTCACCGTCGTACCCGAGTCGGCGCCGCAGTCCCGGGCCACCAGCGACCTCGTTGCCCACCTGCGCGAGGACGTCGTCCCCGCCGCC
This sequence comes from Streptomyces sp. WAC05292, assembly GCF_003949955.1. Lineage (NCBI taxonomy): Bacteria > Bacillati > Actinomycetota > Actinomycetes > Kitasatosporales > Streptomycetaceae > Streptomyces > Streptomyces sp. WAC05292. The sequence goes on along the minus strand of NZ_RPSE01000505.1, from coordinate 727 downwards.
CGCGAGGGCACCGGCATGGAGGTCCACGTCGGCGGCGTGACCGCCGGATACGACGACTTCGCGGACGTCATCGTCGGCAAGCTCCCCCTCTTCGTCGGCGTCGTCATCTCCCTCGGATGCGTCCTGCTCCTGCTCGCCTTCCGGTCCATCGGCATCCCCCTCAAGGCCGCTGCCATGAACGTCGCCGCGGTCGGCTCCTCCTTCGGCGTGGTCGTCGCGATCTTCCAGTGGGGCTGGGGGAGCGAGGTGATGGGGCTGGGCAGCGCCGGCCCCATCGAGCCCTTCCTCCCGGTGATCATGGTGTCGGTCCTCTTCGGGCTCTCGATGGACTACCAGGTCTTCCTCGTCAGCCGGATGTACGAGGAGTGGCTGGAGACCGGCGACAACCGCCGGGCCGTCCGCGTCGGCCTCGCCGAGACCAGCCGCGTGATCAACTCGGCCGCCGTCATCATGATCTCCGTGTTCCTGGCCTTCGTGCTCAGCGGCGACCGGATCATCGCCATGTTCGGCATCGCCCTCGCCGCGGCCGTCGCCCTCGACGCCTTCGTCCTGCGCACCCTCCTCGTCCCCGCGCTCATGCACCTGCTCGGCGGCGCGAACTGGTGGCTGCCGGCCTGGCTGGAGCGCCTCCTGCCGCGCATCAGCATCGAGCCGCCGGAAGCCGCCCCCGCCGCGGTCCTCCCCGCCCAGCGCGCCGCCGAGCAGGTGCATGAGCGCGGGGACGAGG
>NZ_RPSE01000504.1:0-3686 GCF_003949955.1 Streptomyces sp. WAC05292 | reverse complement strand
CCCCCGGCCCCTCCCCCGACCTGGCCGCGCTGCGGCGGGCCGTCGCCGGGATGAGTTTGACGGAGCAGGTCGGCCAGCTGTTCGTCTCACGCGCCTACGGGCATTCCGCGACCGGTCCCGATCCGGCGGACGCGGCGAAGAACCAGGAGCTGTTCGGCGTCCGCACCGCGGCCGAGCTCGTCTCCCGCTACCACCTCGGCGGCGTCGTCCTGTTCTCCTGGGCGCACAACACCCGCAGCCCGCAGCAGGTGGCCGAGCTGGCCGCGGGTCTCCAGCAGGCCGCCGCCGGCACGGGGGCGGGCATCCCGCTGCTGCTCTCGGTGGACCAGGAGCACGGGGCGGTGGCCCGTATCGGCAAGCCGGCGACCCTGTTCCCGGGGGCGATGGCGCTGGGGGCCCGCACCGGCCGGACCCCTGCCGCTGCGGAGGCGCGCCGGGCGGCGCGCATCGCCGGCACCGAACTCGCCGCGATGGGCATCCGGCAGGACTACGCGCCGGTGGCGGACGTGAACACCAACCCGGCGAACCCGGTGATCGGGGTGCGGTCCTTCGGATCCGACCCGCAGGCCGTGGCCGCGCTCGTCGCGGCGCAGGTACGCGGCTACCAGGGGGCGGGGATCGCGGCGACGGCCAAGCACTTCCCCGGGCACGGCGACACGGAGACCGACAGCCACGTCGGCCTGCCGGTGATGCGCCACACCCGGGCGCAGTGGGAGGAGTGGGACGAGCCGCCGTTCCGGGCGGCGGTGGAGGCGGGCGTGGACGCCGTGATGACGGCGCACATCGTCTTCCCGGCGCTCGACCCGTCGGGGGATCCGGCGACGCTGTCGCGGCCGATCGTGACGGGCATGCTGCGCGAGCGGCTGGGTTTCCGGGGCGTGGTGGTCACCGACGCCCTCGACATGGCGGGGGTGCGGCAGAAGTACGGGGACGACCGCGTGCCGGTGCTGGCGCTGAAGGCGGGCTGCGACCAGCTGCTGAACCCGCCGGACCTGGGGCTGGCGTTCCGCAGCGTGGTGCAGGCCGTGGAGTCGGGGGAGCTGACGCAGACGCGGATCGCCGAGTCGGTGCTGCGGATCCTGGAACTGAAGGCGCGCCGGGGCCTGTTCGACCGGCCGCAGACCGCGGCCGGGCAGACGGCGGCCGTGGTGGGGAGGGCGGCGCACCTGGCGGCCGCCGACGAGATCGCGGCGGGGACGACGACGCTGCTGGCCAACCCGGTGGGGCTGCTGCCGCTGGACGCGTCGGCGGCGCCCGCGGTGCTGGTGACGGGCACCGACCCGGCCTCGCCCAGTGCCACGACGGGCCCCCCGACGGCCGTACTGGCGCGGGAGCTGGCGGCGCTGGGCTGCCGGGCGACGGCGGTGCCGCCGGCCCGGGCGGTGGCGGCGGCCCCCGGGAACACCGCGGTGCTGGTGTGCACGTACAACGTCCCCGAGGGGGACAGTCCGCAGCGGACGCTGGTGGCGGACCTGCTGGCCACCGGGGTGCCGGTGGTCGTCGTGGCGCTCCGCAACCCCTACGACCCGGCCCGGCTGCCGCCCTGTGCGGCGGAGCTGGCCACGTACACCTGGTCGGACGTGGAGATGCGGGCGGCGGCCCGGGTGGTCACCGGTGCGGCGCGGCCGGCGGGCCGGCTGCCCGTGCCGGTGCCGGGCCGCTACCCGCTGGGGCACGGGCTGGCGTACGGCTGACCGCACGCCGGCCCGCGTCCCGCGGGGTGCCCTACGGCCGCAGCTGGTGCTCGCGCGGCAGTTCCTGCTTGTCGAGCGCGGCGTCCGGCTTGGCCAGCGGGGCGGTGCGGCCCGCGTCGAGGGCCGCGGCGGCCGGGGCGACACCGGCCCACTCCTGGATCCGCTGGGTGGCCAGCGCCCGGTCGCCGTCGCGGAGCTGGGCGACGTTGGCGCCGTGGTTGGCGCCGGGCGCGGTCATGACGTAGCTGTCGCGGGCGCCGTAACCGAGGCGGAACGGTTCTGCGCCCCAGGGGTCGTTCTGCCCGTAGACGAAGAGCATCCGGTTGGCGTTGTTCTTGACCCAGTTGTCGACGTCCGCCATCGCCGCCGGCTGGAAGGTCATGGGGATGTCGCGGGGCACGAAGTTGCGCGGCGGCTGGTAGCCGTACCGGCTCAGGCCCTTCAGGTGCGGCTGCTTGATGTCGGGCGAGCCGAGCTGGGTGCCCGCCTGGTAGTAGTACGGCGTGTACGTCGCAAGGCCCTGGTCGGCGTAGGCGGAGAAGCCGGAGATCGCGTCGATGGAGTCCCAGATCTCCTGGTCGGAGGCGGTCTTGGCGTCCGGGATGGAGCCGCAGTCGGCGAGCAGGCTGTACTGCCAGTACGCCCAGGCGTAGTCGAGGACGACGGCCTCGTAGGCCTTGTCGAGGTTTCCGACGGTGTTGAAGGTCCAGCCGTTCTCGGCGGCGGCGGACGCGTACTTGGCCTCCAGGGGGCCGCGGCGGACGAGGGCCTCGCGCTGGACGGCGTTCAGCCGGTCGCGGCACTCCTTGGTGCCGACCTTCGCGAAGAACCGGTCGTAGGCCGAGTCCTCGTCGTTGACCACGTCGTTGGGCGCGACGTACGCGACGACGCCGTCCATGTCCCTGGGGTAGAAGCGCTCGTAGTAGGTGGCCGTCATGCCGCCCTTGCTCGCGCCCGTGGAGATCCACTTCTTGGTGTAGATCTTCTTCAGCGCGGTGAAGATGCGGTGCTGGTCGCTGGCGGCCTGCCAGATGTCGAGCTTGGACCAGTCGGCCGGGTCGGGCCGGGAGGGGTTGAAGAACCGGTACTCCATCGACACCTGGTTGCCGTCGATGATGGTCGTCGGCTCGCTGCGGCGCGGGTTGGTGTTGACGTTGTAGCCGGAGGTGAAGAAGACCGTGGGGCGCGACTCGTCCTTGTGCAGCAGGGTCAGGCGCTGCTTGAAGGTGCCCTTCCACGGCTGCCGGTGGTCGATCGGCTGCTCGTAGTTCAGTACGAAGAACCGGTAGCCGGCGTACGGCTTCTCCTCGATCAGGCTCATGCCCGGAACGGCGAGGATCCGGTCCTTGATGTCCGCGGCCGCGGCCTGCTCTGCGGTGGCAGGCGCCGCGGCGGCCGGCTCCGCGGCGGTGGCCGCCTGAGCCGTCAAGCCGGCCGTGCCCATGGTGCCGATCAGCACAGCGAGCGGCAGCAGCCGGCCAAGCGTCTTGCGCATTCACCCTCCCCTTTGTTCACAGCGGTCGCCCGTGAACCTAGCGGGGTCAACACGGCGCTGACCAGACCCGGTTGGGACGCAGCCTCAGCAAAGGATCCAGCCGGACTCGGCCGATCCGGCCCCGATACTCCCCCTTACATACACACAGCGGTTGATCGCCCCGACCGTGACAGGTCCGGCATAGCGGGTGAATTGCCCCGTATCGCGGAGGGGGACGCCGCCGCGCGGCTGGACGGACACCGCCATCGGCCGGCGCGCGCCCGGCGCGTCGGCCACGGCGGCCGCGCAGGCCTGCGTGCGGCTCTTGTAGACGCGCACCTCGCCGCCGGCGAACGGCAGGGACTTCACCAGCTGCCCCGTGCAGCCGCCGGTCGCCGCCGCCGCCGACGCGGGCGGAGCGGCCAGCAGCCCCGCCGCGCACAGCAGCAGCACCGCGGGCGCCGCACCCGCCCTGAGGGCTCCCAGGCCCCGCCCCTCGCGCTCCCGTGCCATGAAGT
>NZ_RPSE01000503.1:0-3688 GCF_003949955.1 Streptomyces sp. WAC05292 | reverse complement strand
CCCCCGAGGTCGCCGAAGTCACCCACGACCACCCCGCGGTCCCGGCCGGCCCCGCCCCCGACCCGGGCCGCGCCCTGCTCGGACCGCTCTACCGGCACGCCGCCGCCGGCTTCCACCTCGACGCCGTCTACAACCGGCTGTTCGTCCGGCCCGTCCGCGCCGCCGCCGGCCTCGTCCGCTTCCTGGACCGCGAGGTCGTCGACACGTACATCGGCGGGGCCGGCGCCGGGACCCGGCTGCTCGGCAGCCTCGTCCGCCGCGCCCAGACCGGCAACGTGCAGAGCTACCTGAGCGCCCTGTTCGCCGGCGCCGTGGTCCTGGCGATCGCCACCGCCGTCCTCGCCAACCTCAACGCCGGATCGTGAGCCGTGAGTCAGCCGTGATCGATATCAGCCCGTCCGTGATGCAGTTCCTCCTGGCGTTCGCCGTCGCCGCACCCCTCCTCGGTGCCGCCGCGGCCCTGCTGCCGCCCCCGCCCGGCCTCAAGGGCAGGAACCCCGAACAGGCCGTGCTCCGCCACGGCGTGACCGTCACCGGCGCCGTCCTCGCCGCGGTCCTCGCCCTGGCCGCCGGCTTCGACCACGACCAGCCCTCCCGCTTCCAGGCGACCACGGACATCAGCTGGATCCCCGCCCTGAACGTCCGGATCCACCTCGGTGTCGACGGCATCTCGCTCCCCCTCCTCGTGATGACCGCGCTGCTGTTCTTCCTCTGCGCGCTCTACAGCTACTTCAAGCTCCCCGCCGGCCCGTCCGCGAAGGCCTTCACCGCACTCCTGCTCGTCCTGGAGACCGGCACCCTCGCCACCTTCGCCGTCCTCGACCTGATGCTGTTCTTCCTCGCCTTCGAGACGGTCCTCATCCCCATGTACTTCCTCATCGCCCGCTGGGGCGGCGACCGGCGGCAGGCCGCCGCCTGGAAGTTCATCCTGTACACGCTCCTCGGCTCCGTCGTGATGCTGCTCGGCCTGCTCCTCCTCGGCCTGCACGCCGGCACGTTCGACATGACCGCGCTCGCCGCCGACGGCGGCCGCGGACTGACCGCCACCACCCAGCTGCTGGCCGTCCTCGCCATCGGCGCCGGCCTCGCCGTGAAGACCCCGATGTGGCCGCTGCACAGCTGGCTGCCCGACGCCCACACCGCCGCCCCCACCGTCGGCTCCGTCCTCCTGGCCGGGGTCCTGCTGAAGATGGGCACCTACGGGTTCGTCCGCATCCTGCTGCCCGCCACCCCCGACGGCATGGCGGCCGTCGCCCCGTACCTGGGCGCCTTCGGCGCCGTCGGCATCCTCTACGGATCCCTCGCCTGCCTGTGGCTGGCCCGCAAGGGCAACAAGGGCGACCTGAAGCGGCTCATCGCGTACTCCTCCGTCGGCCACATGGGCTTCGTCCTCCTCGGCATCGCATCCATGACCCCGACCGGTGTGAACGGCGCGCTGTTCGCCAACATCGCCCACGGCCTCATCACCGGCCTTCTCTTCTTTCTTGTCGGTTCTCTCAAAGAGCGTTACAACACCGCCGACCTCGACACGCTCGCCGGCGCCACCGGAGCCGCCCTCTACGGCCGCGCCCCCCGCCTCGGCGCGCTCCTCGCCTTCGCCGCGGTCGCCTCGCTCGGCCTGCCCGGACTCGCCGGGTTCTGGGGCGAGATGCTCGCCCTGTTCGGCGCGTTCGACCCGGCCGAGGGCCTGTCCCGCCCCGCCTTCCTCACCTGGACCGCGATGGGCGCGTTCGGCACCCTCCTCACCGCCGCCTACCTGCTGGTCGTCGTCCGGCGCGTCTGCATGGGCGACCCCGCGGCGCAGCCGGCCGGCCCCGGCGGCCCCGCCGCCCTCGCCGACGTCCGCGGCTACGAGTTCGCCGCCTGGACGCCCCTCGTCGCCCTCACCGTCCTCGCCGGCCTGTGGCCCGCGGTCCTCCTCGGCCTCACCGACCCGGCCGTCCAGAAGCTCCTCGCAGGAGGCAAAGCATGACGGCCCTGCACGCGGCCACCACCACCGGCGGCGCCGCCACCGCCACCGCCGCCACGACCGCCGCCGAACCCGCGGCCGGCCTGGTCCAGAGCATCGACTGGCTCGCCATCGCCCCCGTCGTCGTCCCGGCCGCCGTCGCCCTCGTCGTCCTCGTCGCCGACCTGTTCGCGACCGAGCGGACGAAGCGGCTCCTCGGCTGGCTCTCCATCGCCGGCCTCGCCGCCGCCACCGCCCTCCTGCTCCCGCTGCGCGCCGGCGACCGCAGCACCTTCTGCCTGACCGGCGACCCCGGCGCGTGCAGCTACACCGCCGACCACTTCACCCTCGTCATCCAGTTCCTGGTGCTGGCCGGCGCCCTCGTCACCGCCCTGCTGTCCGTCACCGCGGTCCGCGAAGCCCGCATGCCGGACGGCGAATACTGGTTCCTGCTGCTCTCCTCCGCCGCCGGCGCCGCCCTCCTGCCCGCCTCCCGCGACCTCGCCACCCTGATCGTCGCCCTGGAGGTCGCCTCCCTGCCCGCCTTCGCCCTCGTCGGCATGCGGCGCGGCGACCGGCTGTCCTCCGAGGCGGCCCTGAAGTTCTTCCTCTCCTCCGTCACCGCCACGGCCGTCTCCCTCTTCGGAATCAGCCTCGTCTACGCGGCCACCGGCTCCCTCCACCTGGAACAGGTCGCCGACCGGCTGGACCACGTCCCCGGGCAGCTCGACACCCTCGCGATGGCCGGCGTCGCGCTCACCCTCGTCGGGTTCGCCTTCAAGACGGCGGCCGTCCCCTTCCACTTCTGGGTGCCGGACACCTACGTCGGCGCGCCCCTGCCGATCGCCGGATACCTCTCCGTGATCGGCAAGGCCGTCGGCTTCACCGGCCTCATCCTCGTCACCGTCATCGCCTTCCCCGCGTACTCCGACATCTGGGGCCCGGCCCTCGCCGTCCTCGCCGCGCTCACCATGACCTTCGGCAACGCCGCCGCCGTCCGACAGGACCCCGCCCGCGCCCACAGCGCGGTACGGCTGCTCGCCTGGTCCTCCGTCGGCCAGGCCGGCTACCTCCTCGTGCCGATCGCCGCCGCCGCGTACTCCGGCCGCGACGAGATCGGCGCCACCGTCGCCTACGCGCTCATGTACGCCGCCGCGAACCTCGGCGCGTTCGCCGTGGCCGCGCTCGTCGCCCGCACCAAGCCGCTGCACCGCATCGCCGACTACCGCGGCCTCTACGCGGAGCGGCCCGCCGCCGCCCTCGCGCTCGCGTTCTTCCTGCTCTGCCTGGCCGGCCTGCCGCCGGGCATCATCGGGCTGTTCGCGAAGGTCGCCGTCTTCGGCTCCGCGGTCGACGCGGGACTGGGCTGGCTCGCCGTCGTGATGGCCGCCAACGTCGTCATCGCCCTGTACTACTACCTGCGCTGGACCGCCCTCCTCTTCCGGGCCCCGGAAGGCGCCGCGGGGGCGGTCGGCGCGCGCGGCCGGGCCCCGTGGCCCGTCACCGCCGCGATCGCCGCCACCGCCGTCGTCTCGGTCGTCCTCTCGGGCGCCCCGCAGGCCGTCCTCCGCTTCGCCTCGGGGGCCCTCTTCCCGCACTGACCGGCGGTCCCTCACCGGCACCCGAGCGCCCCCGGCCCCGCCGCGCCCCGCCACGGGCTCACCCGGACGGAGCAGCGCCCGCGCCGTACGCCCGCCCCCGCCCCGGCCCGGCCGCGGGGGCGGGCGTACGGCGCGGGCG
>NZ_RPSE01000502.1:0-3701 GCF_003949955.1 Streptomyces sp. WAC05292 | reverse complement strand
CGCCCGGCCCGTTCCCCCCTCTCGGACCAGAGCCCCGGCATGTCCGGCACCGCCGCCGGAAGCCCGCCACCGCCGCACTCGTGGCACCACTCAGTTCGCGGATCCCCCCCCCTCTTCTGAAGGAGCAGAAACGTGTCGACGGACAGAATGCGTGTGACGGAGCTCGAGACGGCGGGCACCACGCCCCCGCCAGCCGGCCCGGCGGCGCCTGGACGTGCCCGGGTGACCCGCCTCGACACGCTGACCGGCCTTCGCTTCCCCGCGGCCTTCGTGGTGTTCCTCTACCACGCGGCGCTCCTGGCCTTCCTCGGCGTGCCCTGGCTCAGCAGCAGCTCGGCCGCGGCCGCCTACTATGACGCGGTCGCCCACGCCGGAGCCCTCGGCGTCACGTTCTTCTTCGTGCTGAGCGGCTTCGTACTGACCTGGTCGGCCCGGGAGACGGACACCGCGCCGCGCTTCTGGCGCCGCCGGTTCCTCAAGATCGTCCCGAACTACGTGCTCGTCTGGGCGCTGGCCATGCTGGTGTTCGCCGCGCCGATCACGGACACGACCATCGGGCTGCTCAACTTCTTCATGGTGCAGGTCTGGTATCCGGACTTCGCGATCAACTTCGGCGTGAACCCGGCCGGCTGGTCGCTGGGCGTGGAGGCCGTCTTCTACCTCCTCTTCCCCGTCCTGATCCACTGGATCCGCAAGATCCCAGCGCACCGGCTGAACCTGTGGGCCGCCGCAGTGGCCGCCGGGATCATCGCGACGCCGTTCCTGTCGGAGCTGCTGGTCCCTGCCGGCACGGCGATGATGGACACCGAGCCCGACACTTCGGTGAACCAGTACTTCGTGTCCTACATCCTGCCGCTTCCGCGCGTGCTGGACTTCGCCCTCGGCATCCTCGTCGCCCGCTCCGTGATGGCGGGGCGCTGGCGCAACATCGGCATGGTGTGGTCCGGCGTGCTGCTGGCCGCCAGCTACGCCGCCGGCTACTTCACCCCTCCGATCTACTCGACCCGCGCCGTCTGCGTCATCCCGGCCGCCCTGCTGATCGCGGCCGGCGCCATCGCGGACGCCGAGGGCCGGTTCACGCTCTTCCGGAACCGCGCGATGGTCTGGCTCGGCGACATCTCCTTCGCCTTCTACCTGGTCCACTACACGGTGATGGTCGGGGTGTGGAAGCTGCTCGGCAGCAAGGCGTACTCGGTCCCCGAGGCGGTCGCCCTCGCCGTGCTGTTCATCGCCGCGGGAATCCTGGCCTCCTGGGCGCTGTACGCCCTGGTGGAGCGGCCGATCACCCGCCGCTGGTCGAACCCGCGCAGGAAGCCGGCGGTCGTGCGCCCCACCCCCGAGCCCCTCTCCCTCGCCACACAGGGCGCGGGCGAGAGGTAGGCGCCGCCGCCGACCGTACGGCCCGTCCCCGAAGGGGGGCGGGCCGTACGTCGTTCCGGGAGCCCGTACGGGTGCGCACGTCCACCGCGCGCACCCGTACGGGCTCCGGGGGTCAGCCGGCGAGGCCGACCGCCGCGCGCAGGCCCGCGGCCGTGGAGACGTACCCGAAGAGCCGGCCGCCGGGGTCGATGGCGGCGGATTCCGCCAGCCCGCCGAGGTGGACGGGGACGAAGCCGGCGTCGTGTACCAGGGCCTCCGCCACCCGGCGGGCCTGCGGGTCGCCGGAGGCGATGCCCATGCCCCAGAAGTGCCGCTGCTGGGTTCCGCGCGACCACAGCAGTTCGTCGGGGAAGTGGGTGAACGCGCGGGCGACGGAGCTGTGCGGCAGCCGCCCGGCGGTCCGGCTGCCCTGGGTGGTGCCCGGGCCGAGCTGCGAGACGAAGAGCCCGTCTTCGGAGACGCCGATCGGGCTGGTCGCGTCGATCACGGTCTTCCCGGCGAGCCGGCCGGCCAGCTGCTCCAGCAGTCCGTCCAGCGCCGGGTGGGGGACGGACAGCAGGACGACGTCGCTGTCCTCGACGGCGGCCGCGTACGTGGCCGCGTGCGCCCGCTCGCCGAGCAGTTCGACGAACGGGCCGAGCCTGCCCGGGTCGCGGGAGCCGAAGGTCACCGTGTGCCCGGCGGCGAGCCAGTGCCGGCCGAGCGGGCGGCCTATGTTGCCCGCGCCCAGGATGCCGATGGTCATGGGGCGGGTCGATCCGGTGGTGGGGGCCATGGTCCAACTCCTTTTTCGCGTGCGGCGCGTGAGGCCTGGGATGTGCGGTGGCGTGGGTGTACGGGGGCGGCCGGTCCGTGGAGACGGCCGTCGGCCGCCGGTCGTCAGTGACCGGCGGCCGACTCGGGGGCGGAGCTCAGTGGGGGGTGACGTCCGGCCAGACCAGGGCGGTGGAGCCCCACGTCACGCCGCCGCCGAAGGCGCTCATCAGGACGCGGTCGCCCGGACCGACCTGCCCGGCGGCGATGGCGTCGGCCAGGGCGAGGGGGATGGAGGCGGCGGAGGTGTTGCCGACGCGGTCGAGGTTGACGACGGTGCGGCCGCGGTCCATCCCGAGCTGGTCGGCCACGGCGTGCAGGATGCGTACGTTGGCCTGGTGGCCGACGAGCCAGTCCACCGACGCGGCCTCCCATCCGGCGCGCCGGAGCATGGCCTTGGACGAGGCCGCCATGCGGGTGACCGCGTGCCGGAAGACCTGCTTGCCCTGCATGGTGAAGTAGCTGTCGGCAGGGCGCCCGCCCTCGGACACGGCGGTGCCCGCGGTCTCGCCGGCCGCCTCGGAGCGCTGTCGGGAGCCGCCTCCGGGAACCATGATGAGGTCCTTCAGCGAGCCGTCGCTGCCGAGGTCGTATCCCAGCAGCGCCCCCGGCTCGTCCGGTTCGCCGGCCCGCAGCACCGCGGCTCCGGCGCCGTCGCCGAAGATGACCGAGGTGGTGCGGTCGGCCGGGTCGAGGATGGTGGAGTACGTCTCCGCGCCGATGACGAGGACGCGTTCGGCGGTGCCCGAGGCGATGGCGCCGGCCGCGGCCGCGAGGGCGTAGACGAACCCGCTGCAGACGGCGGCGATGTCGTAGGCGGCGACGTTCCCCAGGCCCAGCCGGGCGGCGACGTCGGGGGCGGTCGCCGGGCACGGGTGGTCGGGCGTGGTCGTCGCCAGGACCACCAGGTCGACGTCGGCGGATCCGGCCGACTTGAGCGCCCGCGCGCCCGCCTCGACCGCGAGGTCGCCGGTGGCGGTGCCGGGGTCGGCCCAGTGGCGCTGGGTGATGCCCGTGCGGGTGCGGATCCACTCGTCGGTGGTGTCCATGGTGCGGGAGAGGTCGTCGTTGGTCACCACGCGGGGCGGGACGTACGTCCCGAGGCCGGTGAGGACGGCTGCCCGGGTCATGACGCCACCTCCTGCACTGCGGACGGGTGCGCGTGGGGCAACACGTAGGTCAAGGTGGCCTCCCTGGTCGCCGGTGCGGGACGCCGCTACCGGGCACGGTGGAAAGGGGCCGCGCTCCGCTCGGGCAAGAGGGGCGGACGCGAAACGGCGTCGCCGGCGGGCCGTGGTGCACGGCCGGCGGGCGCGACCCGGCGCGGACGGCGCGTACGGCGCGCCGTCCCGGATGCGTACGCCGATTCTCCGCCGTCGGCCGGGCGCGTTCCAGACCGTACGGGCACTGTGGGTACGGGCGGTGGTGGCGGGAGCACCACCCTCCCGGCGGCGGGCACGCGGAAGCCCCCGGCCGCGGGCGGCGGGCCGGGGGCTTCGGGTGGAGGG
>NZ_RPSE01000501.1:0-3731 GCF_003949955.1 Streptomyces sp. WAC05292 | reverse complement strand
GACTCGGGCCGGCGGGCGATGTGCCGGGGCGGGGGCGGTTCCTAGGGTCGTCGGCATCCACCCACCGATGCCCCCGTGCGGGGTGCGCAAGGAGATGTGCCATGAGCAATCGTTCCCGGCGGCCGGCGGCCGTCCGCGTCGGCTCCCAGCCCCTGAAGCGGCGGGTGACCGCCGTGGTCGCGGTGCTGGCCGCCGCGCTGGCCGCGGGGGGCGCGCTCCCCGCCGCGGCGGCGCCGGCCACGGGTTCCGGCGACGCGGTGCGCCAGGGCCTGGAGCGCCTGGTGCGGGAGGACGGCTATCCGGGGGCCCTCGCGGCCGTCGTCGGCGGGGACGGGCGCACCCGCCACCACACGGCCGGTGTCGCCGACCTGCGGACCGGGGCGAAGGTGCCGGTCGACGGGCAGGTCCGGGCGGGCAGCAACACCAAGGCGTTCACCGCGACCGTCGTCCTCCAACTGGTCGGCGAGGGGAAGGTCGACCTCGACGCCCCTGTCGAGCGGTACCTGCCGGGCCTGGTGCGCGGCGACGGCATCGACGGCAACCGGATCACGGTGCGCCAGCTGCTGCAGCACACCAGCGGGCTGCCCGACTACACGGCGCGCATGATGGCCGACTACTCGGGGGAGGCCTCGCGGCACACCTACTACCAGCCCCGCACGCTGCTCGACACGGCCCTGGCCCACAAGGCGCTGTTCGCTCCGGGCACCGGCTGGGCGTACAGCAACACCAACTACGTCCTCGCCGGCCTGCTCGTCGAGAAGGTCACCGGACGCCCGCTGGCCGAGCAGATCACCCGCCGCGTCATCGACCGCATCGGGCTGCGCCACACCTACTTCCCCGGCGTGGGCGAGGAGGACCTGCGCGGGCGGCACCCCAAGGGGTACCACGAGGCGCGGCCGGGCGGCCCCCTCCAGGACATCACCCGCCTCGACCCGTCGTGGGGGTGGGCCGCCGGGCAGCTGGTCTCCACCCCGGGGGATCTGAACCGCTTCTTCTCCGCCCTGATGGGCGGAAAGCTCCTCGGGGCGGCGGAGCTCGCCCAGATGCGCACCACCGTCGCGGTGCCCGAGGACGCGGCCATGCATCCCGGCATCCGCTTCGGCCTGGGAGTCACCAGCACGCCGCTGAGCTGCGGCGGCCTGGCCTGGGGACACGGCGGCAGCATATTCGGCTACACCACGCGCAACGCGGTGACGGACGACGGCCGTGCGGCCGCCGTGGCGGTGACGGCCCTGGGCACCCACATGCCGGAGTACCGCGACAACGCGCAGAAGCTGGTCGACACCGCCTTGTGCCGGTGACGGCTCGGCCGCCGGCCCGGACGGGGACGGGGACGGCGGCCGCCGCCGGGCGGGGGCTCAGATGCGGGCCGCGTTGCCCGAGTAGATCCAGCCCTTGTTCACGCCGTACGTCCTGTCGACCCAGTACCAGAGGTTGCCCTTGGAGTTCGTGCACGACTTCGTGAAGTTGAGCCGGTCGCCCCGGTGGACGGTGTCGACGACCCGCCCGGTCTCGTAGTAGGCGGTGCGCACGGGGGCGGACGTGGCGGTGACGTACAGGCTGCCGCCCGCTTCCCGGCAGGTGATGGCGGCGGCCGAGGCGGGGGTGGCGGCCGTGAAGGCGGCCGAGAGGGTCAGGCCGACCCCTGCGGCGAGGGTGGAGAGACGGCGTACGGCGCTGGCGCGCATGGTGCTCCTTCGTCTTCGCTTGAACCGACGCCAACAGATGATCACTTACTGGCATGTTCAGGCAAACCGGTGAGCTCCGGGGCTGTGATACGACTGATCACCGATTGCCCGACCGATGCCCCCGAGAGCAGGCTCGACATGCGATGGACCGTCCACGGCGAGCGCACCCTCCACGCCACGCCCTGGCTGCAGGTGAGTTCCCTGGACGTGGAGCAGCCGGACGGCGTCCGCACCGACTACCACGTGGTGCGGCTGCGGGACCTCGCCGTCGCGGCGGCCGTCGACGAGCGGCGGCGCGTGCTGATGATGTGGCGCCACCGCTTCGTCACGGACACCTGGGCCTGGGAGCTGCCCATGGGCCTGGTCGAGGACGGCGAGAGCCCCGAGGCGGCCGCGGCGCGGGAGTTGGAGGAGGAGACCGGGTGGCGCCCGGAGACCGTGAGGGCGCTGATCAGCGCAGAACCCGCGGCCGGGATCACCGACAGCCGGCACTTCGTGTTCCGGGCGGAGGGGGTACGGCGTATCGGCGGGCCCACCGAGCGGAACGAGTCGGACCGGCTGGAGTGGATCCCGCTGGCCGAGGTCCCCGGCCTGATCGCCCGAGGGGAGATCGTCAGCAGCGCGACACTGGTCGGCGTGCTGGCCCTGCTGCTCGACCTCGGGGCCTGACACCGCGCCGCCTCCGGGTCCCGGGATGTGCGACGCGGCTTCGGCGTCACAGGCCGGCTTCGGCCCGCTCCCGCAGCGCCGCCCATGCCTGCGCGGCGGCCTCCGGGCACAGCAGCACGTCCGCCGCCGTGCAGGCGAGGGCTTCCGCCGCCGCGAGCACGACGCGCCGTCCGCGGGCAGACGCGGCCGCCGCGGCGAACCGGGGGGTGTGGTCGGAGCCGTCCGCCGCGTCCATGATGGCGAGGAACGGGTGGATGGCCGGCACGCGGGTGCTCACGCTGCCGATGTCGGACGAGCCCAGGTACACGCCGGGCTCCGGTTCCGTCAGGCGGATTCCGGCCCGGGCGAGGTGCCCGGCGAACCGGGCGGTGAGGGCGGGGTTGTCGCGGAAGTGCTCGTACCGTCCGCCCGCCCGCTCCACGGTGGCCGTGGTCCCGGTGGCGGCGGCCACGCCTTCGGCGCACCGCTCCAGTTCGCCGGCGAGCGCCTCCAGGGCGGCCGTGGTCGCGCCGCGGAGCCCGAACAGCCCCTCGGCGTACTCGGGGACGATGTTGGTGGCGCGCCCGCCGTCGGTGACGATGCCCTGGACGTGGGAGCCTGGCGGCAGCCGGCGGTGCAGCACGCCCAGCGTGTTGAAGAGCTGGACGAGCGCGCCCAGGGCGTCGATGCCCTGCGTCGGGTTGCCCGTCGGGTGGGCGGCGCGGCCGTGGAACCCCACCCGGACCTGCGCGGAGGCCGTCAGGGGCGCCCACGACCAGTCGTGGACGCCCGGGTGCACCATCAGTGCCGCGTCCACGCCGTCGAACACGCCCGCCTCCACGAGCGCGACCTTGCCGCCGCCCCGCTCCTCCGCGGGCGTGCCGACGGCCAGCAGCGAGCCCTGCCGGTCGCCGAGGGCGGCCCGCACGGCGAGGGCCGCGCCCAGGCCGGCCGCGGCGATCAGGTTGTGCCCGCAGGCGTGGCCGAGCCCCGGCAGCGCGTCGTACTCCAGCAGCACCGCCACCCGGGGCCCCTCCCCGCCGCCGGCGCGCGCGGTGAACGCGGTGGGCAGTCCGGCCGTCCCCCGCTCGACCCGGAAGCCCTCCCGCGCCAGCTCCGCCGTGAGCAGCCGGGCCGCCCGGTGCTCCTCGTAGGCCGGCTCGGGGTCGCGGTGGAGCGCGAGGGCGGTGTCCCACAGGCGGCCGGCTCGGGCGGCGACCTCCTGCCGGATCCCGGCGTACACCGCCTCCGGGGCGTGGACGGGACGGCCGCGGGTGCCAGGGGGGTGGTCGGGCACGGTGGGCTCCTGGGGTCGGCGGCCGGGCGCTGCTGTGCGTGTTCCACGGCAGCCGCTCCTTGATGCGCCGTATCCGTCAGGAGGAGGCGGGGTCAGGT
>NZ_RPSE01000500.1:0-3746 GCF_003949955.1 Streptomyces sp. WAC05292 | reverse complement strand
GGTCGACGGCTCGGACGCGGCCGCCCTGTCCGTCGCCACGACCCGCGCCTCCGACGCGGCCGCGATACGCGCCGCCGGCGCCCGGCCGGTCGTCGTCGCCCGCTCCCTCGCCTCCCTCGACGCCGCGCGAGCCATCGCTTCGGTGTGGGCTTCACGGGCCTGGGCCAGGACGTGGGAGGCGCGGGCCGCGGCCCGTCCGGCGGGGTGCCAGCCCAGCAGGTGCCGCCACACCAGCGGGGTCCCGGCCAGCGGCCGGGTGACCACCCCCGGGGTCGCCGGGAACGTCGCCCGGCACAACCCCACCGCCCGCCCCACCTGCACCAGATGCACGCAGGAGGCGGTGTCCGCCTCGTACACGCAGGCCGGCGTGAACCCGGCCCGCACGCACGCCGCGGCGAAGCAGTCCCCGAAGCACCCGTCCCCCGGCACGTCGGTCCACGCCTCCGCCGCCAGCTCCGTCAGCTCGATCTCCGCCCGCCGCGCCAGCGGGTGGTCCTCGGCGAGCATCACGTACACCGGGTCCCGCGCGACCTCCATCCACGCGAGCCGCCCCGGCTCCGGCGGCGGGCTCTCCCCGCACACGCCGATCAGCGCGAAGTCGAGCCGCCCGTCGGCGACGGACCCGGCGATCTCCCGCTCGGACCAGGAGGTGTGGGTCGTCACCGGCACCCCGGGGTCCTGCCGGGCGAGCCGGTCGACGAGCCCGCCGAGCAGCGGCCCGTGCGTCCCGCCGATCCGGTGGCCGGCGGTGCCCTGGCGGGCGGCGAACCGGGTCGCCTCCTCCTGGAGCTCGCACACCGCGGGCAGCAGGACCCGCGCCCGGTCGAGGACGAGCTCGCCGAGCGCGGTGGCCCGTACGCCGTCCCGTCCGCGGACGAACAGCGCCCCGCCGAGCGCCCGCTCGATCCGTTTGAGCTGGGTGCTGAGGGCCGGCTGGGCGAGTCCGAGCCGGGTGGCGGCGCGGGTCAGGCTCCCGGCGTCCGCGACCGCCCGAATGATCTTGAGATGCCTCAACTCCAGATCCATGCGACGAGCTTGGTCCAGACCACCACCCTTGCGCTACGGGTGGGACGGCCGTATCCGGATCCGCCGGAGGATCGTTGACGCTCCCGGGGTCCGCTACTCGGAGGCACAGCATGCAAGCGATCACCGTCGACTGGGACCGCCCCGCCGATCCGCGCCTTGGCCCCGCCCGCGACCACGTCCGCGACTACGCGGCCACCGGCGGCCAGGACGGCCACCTCTGGCACGGCGTGCCCACGCTCCTGCTCACCACCGTCGGCCGCCGCACCGGCCGCACCACCCGCACGCCCCTCATCTACACCGAGGACGAGGCCCGCCTGGTCGTCGCCGCGGCCGCCTGGGGCGCCCCCGCGCACCCGGACTGGTACCGGAACCTGACCGCGCACCCGGAGGTCCGCGTCCAGGTCGGCCCGGACGTCCGGCCGGCCCTGGCCCGCACGGCCGGCGCCGACGAACGCGAGGTCTACTGGCCGGCGCTGGCAGGCCTCTGGCCCGCCCTGGACGACTACCAGACCCGGGCCCGCCCGACCCGCACCATCCCGCTCGTCGTCCTCGACCCCGCCCGCACCGCCCCGCGGCCACCGCGATAGGTCCCGCCGCCCGGCGAGAGACGCCCTGGCCGACTGCCTGGGTGGACCAGGTCGATGCGGCTTCACGCCGGCTCAACAGACGGAAAGCACTGCGAAAGAAGGCACCTGACTGCTAATCAGTTCACATGCGAATCTGTCCGCACTGTGCGCAAGCTGTCGAAGTCGACGCTGTGGGCCTTGTCAGGGCACACAAGCTGACCAGGTTCAGCAGCTTGATGTGCAGGGGCGCGGGGCTGCCTGCGGTCAAAGGGCCTCGCCCCCGGAAGAAGCCGACCGCGGTACAGGACACCCGCACGAAGTTCCTGGCCGCTCCGGTCTGGCTGCCCGCCTGGCAGCAGGTGCATCTCGCGTCGGTTGCCCTGCCGGCTGCGGGCGCGGTCCGGGTTTGGCTGCCCCTGACACCGTCGCACGAGCAGGTCAGGGCGATCGGAGAGCTGATCGAGACAGGGACGGAACCGATGTGGGACCTTCGCGGGGAGTGCTGGACCGTACCGAAGGACCACTACCTGCCCGTCCTCGACAAGATGCTCAAGCGGCGCTCACAGCTGATGCTCGGGCGTGAATACAACCCCGGCGAGAAGTGCAACCCGCGCTGCAAGAGGGCCAAGAGGCCGTTCTGCACCTGCTCGTGCCTGGCGAAATACCACAGCCACGGAACGTGGATGAAGAGCTTCGTGACACTCGAGGAGTTCCGCACCCGGCACCAGGGCCGGTCGTGGAACTGGATGATCGTCAAGTCCCGGTGAAGCAGGGCTCGGCGCACACGCCCGGACCCCTTGGGTTCCGCCCTGATCGGCTCGCCCACGGCAACTGGATTCGGGGAACCCGCCCACCGACAGACCGCGGCGCAGGCGGTCGCCGCCGCAAGCCCTACGAACCGGTCACGGCGTCCTGCACGGCCGATGGGCGGCCAACAGTGGCATTGAGCCGCCAGACCGCCTCTTTCGCACACAGAGAATCGACCCGTGCTGAGCTGAGGGGTGGGAATGGCACTCGTAGTCGAACTGCGTCAAGGGGGCTCTGTGCCCCAAACCGGGCGCCAGCCTCGGTCTCGGCCGTCGGGAGGCATGCTGGAACGGTTGGTCGATGACAGCGACGAGTTCTGGACGGCCGTCGCGCTGCTCGGCCGGGACCGGGTTCCCAGCCTGGCCCGCATCGACCCGTACGGGGACACGACGCTGCGCGGTGAGGCGGTGGACCGGATGGTGCGCGAGTTGGAACGCTCGGATCTCGCGCGTCTGGGCGGTCGGGAGCGCGAGTTGGTCACAACGCTGATGGCCTGGGGGCATCGGTGCCGCACCGACCGAAACCTGCGGATTGCCTTCTCGGGCGACTAGCCGATGTCTCGTTGACGGGTTGATCAGCTGATCGGATGTCTCTGTCCGATTGGGGATCACGATGTCATGTGGGGCCGCGTCGCGTCGCTGATGCCGGCCGGTCCGGTCTGCGGTCGGCCGTCGACGGCACCTGGGAGGTTCCCGCCGCCGTCCTGGCGGCGGACGCCCACGACATCGACAGGACGGTGTCGGTGGACTCCATCGGTCGTGCGGGCCCACCAGCACGCCGCAGGCACACGCAAAAGGGGGCGATTCGCTCCGGCGGGCCTGCGGATCACTCCCTCGGACGCCCCCGCGAGGGGCTGATCACCAAAGTCGGCCAGGCCGGGGCCGCACCCGCTTTCGACACCGGTGATGTCCAGCACCCGCGTGCCCCGCAGCGGCCCGGGCCGGCCACGACCCCGGCCCGGCACTGTGCCGGCGGACCGGGACTGCTCATCCCGTGCCATCCGCGGCCACCTGCGGCGCCCGGGAGTCCGAGCGGTCATCCCGCAGCCGTCCGACCAGGTCGGCACACAAGCAGCGCAACACCGTCGAGCGGTGCATCAACCGCCTCAAGCAGTGGCGCGGCTTGGCCACACGAACAGAGGAACTCGCCATCGCCTACCAGGCCGCATTCCACCTCGCCGGCATCGTCATCCGGACCCGACGCAAACCAAAAAGCAGAACCTAGTGACCTGAGTCAGAGATTCGTCGGCAGTAGGCAGCGACTTTGTCGAGGATCTCGTCGGCTGTCTTCGTCCAGGCGAAGGGTCTGGGGTGCTCGTTCCAGTCGGCGAGCCAGCCTCGGATGTCG
>NZ_RPSE01000004.1:0-57343 GCF_003949955.1 Streptomyces sp. WAC05292 | reverse complement strand
CCCCCACCCAGGCGGAAGGCAGCACCATGCAACACCCCCCCGAAGGCGACGCGGTCCCGGCGGCCGTGGACGTGCGCGGGCTCCGCAAGGAATTCGACGGCAAGGTCGCCGTCGACGGAGTCGACCTCACCGTCCCCCGGGGCAGCTTCTACGGCCTGGTCGGCCCCAACGGCGCCGGCAAGACCACCAGCCTGTCCATGATCACCGGCCTGCTCCGGCCCGACGCGGGCACCGTGACGGTCGCCGGGTACGACGTCTGGCAGGACCCGTACGAGGCCAAGCACCGCATCGGCATCCTCCCCGACGGCCTGCGCCTGTTCGAGCGGCTGTCGGGAAGGGAGCTGCTGCGCTACACCGGGCGTCTGCGGGAGCTACCGGCCCCCGACACCGAGGCGCGCGCCGAGGAGCTGCTCGACGTGCTCGGCCTCACCGAGGCCGGCGACAAGCTGGTCGTCGACTACTCCACCGGCATGCGCAAGAAGATCGGCCTGGCGGCCGCACTGCTGCACAACCCGCCGGTGCTCTTCCTCGACGAACCCCTCGAGAGCGTCGACCCGGTGTCGGCCGAGACCATCCGCGAGGTGCTGCGCCAGTACACCGCGACCGGCTCGACGGTGGTCTTCTCCAGCCACGTCATGGAGCTGGTGGCCGCCCTGTGCACCCATGTCGCCATCCTGGCGAAGGGCCGTGTGATCGCCGACGGCACGCTCGACGAGGTACGGGCCGGCCGGAGCCTGAACGAGCGCTTCATGGAACTGGTCGGCGCCCCGGCCGGCAAGGCGAAGGGAGGGAGCCTCGCATGGTTGGGGTCTTCGTCGGGCTGAAACTCGCCCTCCTGCGCAGCAGTCTGCGCCGCAGTACCGCCCGCGCCGTGGGCTTCGTGGCCGGCACCGTCATCAGTGTGGCCGGGGCCTGCTACGCGGCGGTGGGCCTGGCCCGGGGCCAAGGCGGGCCGGACGCGGCCGATTTCGCCGTCCTGGCCTTCACCGGGCTGGCCGTCGCCTGGCTGGCTCTGCCGCTGTCCTTCGGCGCGGGTGGCGACGAGAGCTCGGATCCGACCCGGCTCGCCGTGCTGCCCGTCCGGCCGCGCCGGCTGATCGCCGGGGCCACCGCCTCCGCGCTCATCGGCCCGGGGCCGCTCTGCACCCTGATCCTGATCACCGGAGCGGCCGCCGGCGCCGCCGAGGGCGCGTTCAGCAGCCTCTCCGCCGCGTTCGCCACCGTCCTCGCCGTCCCGCTGATGCTGCTGCTGTGCGTGGTCGCCTCCCGGGCCGTACTGGCCTCCTTCGCCCGCGCGCTGACCGGCCGGCGCGGCAAGGACGCCGCCGCCCTCGGCGGCGTACTGACCGCGGTCGGCGGCTACGCCGCCTACCTGCTGCTGACCACCGCCGGCTCGGGGCTCGCCCTGCCGCCCCTCGTCGTCCGGATCCTGCGCTGGACCCCGCCGGGCTGGCCGGCGGACGCGATCCGGGCCGCCGCGGACGGCAGGACCGCCACCGCCCTGCTCGAACTGGCGGGGACCGCCGCCCTGATCGCGCTGCTGATGGTGTGGTGGCACGGCTCCCTGGCCCGGTTGATGACCACGACGGACTCCTCCACGGCCCAGGCCGTCAAGGCCCGGGGAGGCCCGACGACAGGCCTGCGGGCCCGGCTGCTCACCTCCAGCCGGACCCTGCTCGTCGCCCACCACCAGTTCAGCGCCTTCGCACGGTCGCCCCGGCACCGGATGACGATGATCGCGGCACTGGCGTACGCGCTGCTGTTCCCGGTCGTGATGGCGGCGGCCGGCATGCGGACCCCGTACGCCGCCGTCGGCGGGGCCTGGGTCTTCGGACTGACCGTCCCCGGAGTGCTGTTCGCCCTCGACGGCTCCGCGATCTGGAGCAACGTCGCGACGCTGCGCACCGTGGCGCAGGCCCGCGCCGAACTCGTCGGCCGGCTCCTCCCCCAGCTGGTGGTCATCGCGCCCTGGCTCACCGCCGTCGCCGCCGGCGTCGCCCTCGCCACCGGGCGCACCGACCAGCTCGCGGCCGCGCTCGGGGTCGGCTTCGCGCTGCTCGGGGTGACCTTCGCGATGGGCATGGCGATCAGCGTGTTCCACCCCTACCCGTACCCCGAGGACCCGTGGAGCGTGACCGCGCCCGGCCAGAGCGGCGGCTACCACCTGGCCAACTTCCTCAGCTCCGTCCTCGGCATGGTGGCGATCACCCCGGTGATCGCGGGCGCGCTCGCCCTGGACGGCTCCGCCTTCTCGTGGCTGCTGCTGCCCCTGGGTACGGCGTACGGCCTGCTGGCCGTCCTGGCGACCCTGCGGCCCATGGGACGGCGGCTGTTCGACAAGGCGCCCGAGATCCTCACCACCCTGCGGATGTCCTGACCCACCGACCGGACGAAGGAATGACGACGATGAAGGACTCGGCCATCCGCTCCCTGCTCGGGCACGCCCGCCCGCAGCGCAAGGCCCTGATCGCAGGCGCGGCACTGAGCGCGCTCGGCGGGGCCGCCGGTCTCGCCCAGCCGCTGGTGGCCAAGTCGTTCGTCGAGACGCTGGCCGTCGACGGGCCGGTCTCCCGCCAGGTGCTGCTCCTCGCCCTGCTGATCGTGGGCGGGGCGCTGACCAGCGCGTTCGGCATGTACGCCGTCGAGCGGGCGGCCGAGAGCGTGGTACTGGGCGCCCGCAGGCAGCTGATCTCACGGCTGCCCCGGCTACGGGTCGCGGACCTGGACCAGCGGCCGCCCGGCGATCTCATATCCCGGGTGACGGCCGACACCACCCTGCTGCGCGAGGCAGCGACCAACAACCTCGTCGACACGCTCATCGGCTCCGTCACCCTGCTCGGCATGCTCGTCCTGATGGCCTGGCTCGACGTCGTCCTCTTCCTCGCCGTGCTCGGTGTCGTTCTCGCCATCGGCGCGTGCACGGCCCTGGTCATGCCCCGCATCGCCCGGGCGAGCAAGGAGGCCCAGGAAGCCCTCGGCGAGCTGGGTTCGGGGCTGGAGCGGCTGCTCGGAGCGATCCGTACGGTCAAGGCGAGCGGCGCCGAACAGCGGGAGAGCACCGCGCTGGAGGGTTCGGCGCACGGCGCCTGGCAGGCGGGCCTGCGGGCCGCCCGCTGGGGTGCGGTGGCCGGCACCTCCAGCGGCCTGGTGGTGCAGCTGGCGTTCCTGACCGTGCTCGGCCTGGGCGGGGCACGGGTCGCGAACGGGTCGATGAGCGTCGCCTCGCTGATCGGCTTCCTGCTGTACCTGTTCTACCTGGTGGGGCCGGTCGCGCAGCTGGCGAGCGGGATCAGCGGCCTCCAGGTGGGCACCGCCGCGATCCGGCGCATTCACGAGGTGTTGGAACTCCCCACCGAGGAGGGGGAGGAGCCGGCCGGGTCCGGCGGCACGGGCGGCGGCCGTGCCGCAGCGGCAGCCGAGGGCGAGGACGGGAACGAGGGCGGGGCCGTGGCCGACCAGGGCGCCGGGATCGTCTTCCGGGACGTCGTCTTCCGCTACCGCGAGGACGGCCGACCCGTCCTGGACGGGGCCTGCTTCGAGATCGGCCCCGGCGGGCTGACCGCCGTCGTCGGGCCCTCCGGAACCGGCAAGAGCACGCTGTTCGCCCTGTTGGAGCGCTTCTACGACATCGACGGCGGCAGCATCACCGTCGACGGGCGCGACCTGCGTGACTGGAATCCGGCCGAGCTGCGCCGGAACATCGGCTACGTCGAGCAGGACGCCCCCGTACTGGCGGGCACCCTGCGCGACAACCTGATGCTCGCCGCCTCCGGCGCGAGCCCGGACGACCTCCGGCGCGTACTGGAGCAGGTACGGCTCACCGCCCTGGTCGACAGCCTGCCGCAGGGACTCGACACGGAGGTCGGCCACCGGGGCGCGGCCCTGTCCGGCGGCCAGCGCCAGCGGATCGCCATCGCCCGCGCGCTGCTGCGGCGGCCCCGGCTGCTGCTGCTCGACGAGGCCACCTCGCAGCTCGACGCGCTCAACGAGAGCGAGCTGCGCGAGGTCGTCGCGGAGATCGCACGCACCACCACCGTCGTGGTGATCGCCCACCGCCTGTCCACGGTGACCGGCGCCCGGCGCATCCTCGTCCTGGAGGACGGCCGGGTGCGGGCCGCCGGCACACACGCCGAACTCCTGCGGGAGGGCGGGCTGTACGCGAGGCTGGCCGCGACCCAGAGCCTCGGCACCACCCAGCCGGAGCGGGAGCCGGCCGCCGACTGACCGGCGCCGCGTCCGCGGCATCGACCCGGCCGCCGGGCTCGCCCACCGGCCGACCCGCGAGGCCGAGGCGGCGCTGGGCGCTCTCCCCGGGCTGATCCCGCGGAGAGCGGCGCCGACGACGCGCCACCCGGGAACAGCCGACGCGCAGCACGCCCCGCTCCGCGCGCCCTTCGGCCGAGCGGAGCCGGACCCCGCCGCCCGTCAGGCCGGGTCCGGCTCCGCCCGGGGGGCCCCGGCGGTCGTGAAGAAGCGGTCCAGGTGGTGGCGGAGCACCGCAGCCGCCGACTCCGGGCTCCGCTGGCCCACGAGGATGCCGGTGCCCATGCCCGCCGCCATCGCGAGGAGGCTGATCGCCTCCGTGCGCGCGTCGGCGTCCGGGTCCGCCAGGCCGGCCGCCTGCGCCTGCCCGAGGAGCCCGGCCAGGGCGTCCTCGGCGGCGTCGGGGTTGTCGATGAACGGCTGCGCGGCCAGCGCCCCGTCGGTGACGGACAGGATCGCGTAGGAGCTGTAGAGCAGGTGGAAGGTCCGGCTCTCCTCGTCGGTGGGCAGCGAGGCCAGCAGCAGCGCCTCCGCGGTGGCGCGCGCCCCCGGGCTCGGGCCGGCAGCGGCCAAGCGCGCCCCCACCCTTGCGGTGAAGCGGTCGGTCAGGTGCCGGAGGCCGTGGAAGAGCAGCTTCTCCTTGGTCTCGAAGTAGTACTGCACGAGCCGGAGCGACACCCCGGCCTCCGCGGCCACGTCGCGCATGCCGACCGCGTGCAGCCCCCGGCGGCCTGCGACCCGGATGAGCGCCTCGGCGATCTGGGCGCGCCGCTCCTCGTGATCCACCCGCTTCGGCATGGTTGCGTGTCTCCGCCCGTCGTCGGTGGGGTCGGGGCCTGCTGCCCGACCCCTTCATGATACCGGCGTACCACATTGGTGGTACGGTCGTACCACGACCACGGATCCCCCACAGGAGGTGCCGCCGTGCCCGAGAACACCACCCGCGCACGCCGAGACGTCGGCCGCTACGTCGACGACGCCTTGCGCGACCGCTACTTCGCCGCCGCCGATGTCCTCTACGCGATGGGGGCACCCGCCCGCTTCGAGACGGACGTGGAGACCCGCTTCGGCACCACACACGTCTACCGGTACGGCCCTTCGGACCCCGCCGCCGAATCCCGGACGCCGATCGTCCTCATCCACGGCGCCGGCTACAGCTCGGCGATGTGGTACCCCAACACCAAGGGGCTCAGCGTCGACCGCCCGGTCTACGCCCTCGACACCCCCGGCGACGCCGGCCGCAGCGTCCACCGCGAGCCCATGTGGCAGCCCGAGCGCGCCGCCCAGTGGCTGGACGAGGCCCTCGACGCGCTCGGCCTCGACCGGGTCCACCTCGTCGGCTCCTCCTACGGCGGCTGGCTGGTGCTCAACCAGGCCCACCGGCGGCCCGGGCGGCTCGCCTCGGTCACCGCACTCGACCCCGGCGGCCTGGAGAAGGTCGGCCTGCGCTTCTTCGCCTGGGTCTTCGTCAGCCTGTTCGCCACCTTCGCCCCGAAGGCCCTGCGGCCCCGGCTCGCCAAGTGGCTGGACCAGCCGGTCATCGCCGTCCCCGAGATGCGCATGTGGGTCCAGCTCGGCGCCCGCGCGTACCGGATCCGCCGCCCCGCGCCGCTGCCCCTGGACGAGGACGCGCTGCGGTCCATCCGGACCCCGCTCTACGTCATCATGGGCAAGCACAGCCTGCTCGTACACCCCAAGCGGCAGCTGGAACGCGTACCGCGCCTCGTCCCCGGCGCCCGCGCCGAGATCATCACCGCCACCGGGCACGGCCCGCAGATCGACCACCCCGATGTGGTCAACGCCCGGATGCTGTCCTTCATGGAGGACGCCGACTCCCGCCGGCCCGCTTCCCTCGACGGGTAGGGCCGCGGCGGAGAGCGGCGCCTCCGCGCCGGCGGCGGGAACACTGCACGCGGGGCATTCAATATCTACTCCCGTCGGCGCAGATTTTTCCGCAGGCCGCAGGGAGAATTTCCGGCGCGCGACACCCCGCGGAAAACCGCAGCGCACAAAATCCTTCCGGGCGTGCTACTGTCGTTCTCGGTTGCAGTTTTGGTACCCAAGAATTTCAAGCACTTCGGCCGGCTCCGCGCCGCGCCGATGCGCTTCATATTTCCGGTTTTCTTCCGGCAGGGCATCATCGCGGCGACACGGCATCCGCACAGTGCGGGCGCCGGCGTACTGCCCCAAAAGGAGAAAAAAATGGCTGCTGGTACCGTGAAGTGGTTCAACGCGGAAAAGGGCTTCGGCTTCATCGAGCAGGACGGCGGCGGCGCCGACGTGTTCGCCCACTACTCGAACATCGCCACCCAGGGCTTCCGCGAGCTGCAGGAGGGCCAGAAGGTCACCTTCGACATCGCGCAGGGCCAGAAGGGCCCGACGGCCGAGAACATCGTTCCCGCCTGACGCTGACGCGCATTTCGCAGCTGGGGCCCGCATCCTTCGGGGTGCGGGCCCCAGCTGCACGCGTTTCACACACCCACTCCCCAGGGGCGCACAAAGAGCAGCATCCGCATTCCGTTCGGCTCGTTCTCGTGATTCCCCGCCCTTCTCTCCACCGCGGGAATTCCCTGACACGTGCCGCACCAGGGAAGGTTCTGAATGAACCGCACACGCACGAACGACCGTTCCCGGCGCACGCGCCCCGTCCAAGGCGAATTCGCCCTGCCGGAGACCCGCACGCCCGCGCTGCCCGCCGTCCGCGCCTTCGCCGAGCTCGACATGCCGGCCGCGCTGCTGGCCGCCCTCGGCGCACAGGGGGTGACCGTGCCCTTCCCCATCCAGGGCGCCACCCTGCCCAACGCCCTCGCGGGCCGCGACGTGCTCGGCCGCGGCCGCACCGGCTCCGGAAAGACCCTGGCCTACGGCCTCGCCCTGCTGGCCCGTACCGCCGGGCGGCGCGCCGAACCGCGCCGCCCCCTCGCCCTGGTCCTCGTCCCCACGCGCGAGCTGGCCCAGCAGGTGACCGACGCCCTCGGCCCGTACGCCCGAGCCGTGCAACTGCGCCTGGCCACGGTCGTCGGGGGCCTGCCGATCGGCAGGCAGGCCGGCGCGCTGCGGGGAGGCGCGGAGGTCGTCGTGGCCACGCCCGGACGGCTGAAGGACCTCCTCGACCGGGGGGACTGCCTCCTGCACGAGGTCGGCACCACCGTCCTCGACGAGGCCGACCAGATGGCCGACATGGGGTTCCTGCCGCAGGTCACCGCGCTCCTGGACCAGGTGCGGCCCGAGGGCCAGCGGATGCTCTTCTCCGCCACCCTCGACCGCAACGTCGACCGGCTGGTCCGCCGCTACCTGGCCGACCCCGTCGTGCACTCGGTCGACCCCTCGGCCGGTGCGGTGACGACGATGGAGCACCACGTGCTGCACGTCGACGCAGCCGACAAGCACCGCACGACGACGGAGATCGCGGCGCGCGACGGCCGGGTCATCATGTTCCTGGACACCAAGGACGCCGTCGACCGTCTGACCAGCGACCTCCTCAACAGCGGAGTGCGGGCCGCCGCCCTGCACGGCGGCAAGTCCCAGCCGCAGCGCACCCGGACCCTCGCCCAGTTCAAGACCGGCCACGTGAGCGTGCTGGTCGCGACGGACGTGGCGGCGCGCGGCATCCACGTCGACAACCTCGACCTCGTCGTCAACGTCGACCCCCCGACCGATCCCAAGGACTACCTCCACCGGGGCGGCCGCACCGCCCGCGCCGGGGAGTCCGGCAGCGTCGTCACCCTCGTCACCCCCGACCAGCGCCGCGGCATGACCCGCCTGATGGCGGCCACGGGCATCACCCCGCAGACCACCCGGGTCCGCGCCGGCGAAGAAGCCCTCCACCGCATCACCGGCGCCCAGCCGCCCACCGGCGTCCCGGTCGTCCTCACCCCGCCGGCCGCCGAACGCGCGAGGCGCAGGACGTCCGCCCCCGCCCGGCGAAGGCCTGCTCCGGCGGACCGCCGCGCGGGAGCGCGGCACACCGGGCTCGACCCGGCGGCCTGAGGCCGCATGCGCACGAGCAGCAAACCGGCACATCTCTTCAGGAGGCACCTCGTGACACCGGCCCGGACACAGCCCCGCGCATCGAACGCCGGCTCGAACCGCTCGCACCGGACGGTGCACGACGCGATGCAGGCGACCGGGCCGCAGGTATGCGACGACATGACGGTCGAAGTGGCCCTGGCCGTCATGGCCGGCGCCCGCTCCGGCCATCTGCTCGTCAGCGACGAGCACGGCCAGTGCACCGGCCTGGTCACCCGGGCCCGGCTCACCGCGATCCGCGACAGCCCGGCCTACACCGACCGGGCCCGCCTCCGCGACATCCTGTGCGGCCGCGGGCCGTTCACCTCGCCGCTGACAGCCGTGGCCGAAGCCGAACGGGCCATGCGCCGCCGCAGTCTCGACCTCCTGCCCGTCGTCGACGAAGAGGGCAGCGCCGTCGGCGTCCTCGACCTGGCGCGCTGAACCGCCCCGCAACGACAGCCCCCTTCCTTCCAGTGCCAGTGAGGCCCCATGCGCTGTGTCATCGCCCGCTTCCCGTTCGACCTGACGAAGAACGGTGTCCTTGACTCCATGAAGGGCATCGCGCCCGAGCCGGTCACCGGCGCGGCGGTGACCATCGGCCGCCGCACCTACCCCGTCAAGCAGGTCGGCCAGGTCATCACCGGCCAGGACCGCCGCGACTTCAGCGCCGGCGAGGTCCTCCGGGCCATGGACCGGCTCGGGTTCACCTGCCATCCGGCCCCTCCGGCCGCCGGGCCGGCGGGGCTGCTCGGCCCGGTCGCGCAGGCTTCCGCGCTGCTCGGAGCCCCCCGGAACGCCTGACGGACACGGCCGGCATCCGCCGGCGCCCGGATCGGGGACGGGCCCGCACTCCCCGCGGCGTCTCGGCCCCGTCGGCAGGCGCCTGGGCCGGCATGCGGCGTGCCGTTCCCCCAGGCCCCGGCGCCGTACGGCGCCGCAGCCGGGCCGGGTTCGCGTGCCGAGCCGAGTACGTCCAAGCGTGCGCGCCGCGGGGCCTTTCCCGTCATCCGGCCGTGCCGCCCTGCGGGCCCGCCGGGTGGGGGAGCTCCGCCAGGAGGATCTCGGCGGCCTGGCTGGCATTGTCGGCCCGTACCGCGCGGGCCATGGCCGTGCGGGCCGCCTCGGGGTCGGCGGCCGGCGGGACGACCATGAGGGAGAAGTGGTCGTTGTCGCCGCGCGTGATCAGAACGGTGTCGTCGCCCACGGGAAAAGAGTCCAGGTGCACGACCCTGTCGTCGACGACCAGGCGAGTCGGGATGCCGTTCCAGGCGGAGGCGTCGAGGCCGATACGGGTGAGGGGCCCGAGGTACTCGGTCAGGGCGGTGATCAGCGGCGGAAGCTCCCGCTCGACGTCGCGCGAGCGCGGCCACCACGCGCCGTCCAGGAGGCTCTGCCGCGACCCCGTCGTCTCCAGCCGGAGCAGCGCCGTGCCGGGTGCCACGGCCGTGTGGATCTCGTCCGGCAGGAGACGGGGCGGCTTGGCGCCGTCGTGCGGGGAAGTACCTGCGTCGGTCATGATCAGTCCGTCCGTCGCGGGTGGCGCCGCTGCCGCCGAGCCGCGGTGGGACGGCGTGCGGGGCGGCGGCCCCGTTCCTCCACCGTACTCCCGGTGCCCGCGCAGACGCGCCGCTCCCCGCCGGGGAACCGCGATGCACCGCGGCTCCGGACGTACCGTGGAGGTGCGAAGGCCGGTCCGCCCCGCACTCGCGTTCGCGGTCGGGCCCCCTCAGGAGAGGACGGTGCAGCCTTGGACCGCCACGAGCCGAAAGCAGAAGCCCCGCCACCGGAGTACGCCGAAGTCCGGATCGTCTCCGCCACCCCGGAAGCCGCCCGCAGGGTGGCCGACGTCCTGCGCCGGTGCTTCGTCGGCGACGAGCAGCGCAGCTATCCCGCCCCGGGCGGGGGCACCCGCCTCCACCTCACGGTCGACACCGCCCACGCCGCCGAACCAGCCCGGTCCTGGCTGGCCGCGAGCAGACCCCCGAGCGGCACCGGTCATCACCCCGGGGAGCCCTGAGCCGGGCCGCCCCCACCGACGCGCCCGCCCGGATCGGCGGCCCAAAGTGGCCGGGGCTCGGCGCCCGGCTCCGCAACGGAGTACGTTGGGGATACCGGGAGTACCTCGTACACCCGCTCCCACGCGGATGTCGTTCCCGGCGACCACTAGGCCGGGGCGCCCGCCGACGTCCCGGGGACGGGTCCCGGTCTCATGACCACCACCACTCCCACCCGCCGGACACGCCTGGCACTCACCCCGCACACCTCCATGGCCGGCCTGCTGGACGGCGCCTGGTGGCCGTACTCACGCGATCTCGCCGCCGAGCTGCCGCCCCTGGTGGACGCGCTGCGGAACCGGTTCGGACGCGTCACGCGCATCACCGCGAACCCGCGGCCCTGGCCGCCCGCCCCGTACAGGCTCTCCGTCGGCGGATACGCCGTGCACCTCGGCTGGTTCACCGGCCAGGCCCCCGACACGATGGTCCTGCTCTCCTACAGCCTCGACCGCTGCGACCTGCTGGTGATTCCCCCCGAGACCGAACCCTCGTCCGCGGCGCGCCTGATGGCCGCCGCGTCCACCCCGGGCAACGTCCACACCACGGACACCCTCATGGCCGACGAGAACGCGACCGGCCGCCGCCTGCGGGAGGCCCCGGGCCGGTGAGGAAGCCCGGGAGGCGGAAGGCGGCGCACACCCGCCGCCCCCACCCGCGGTCCGGGCGCGCATGATCCGCAGGCTCACGCGCGGCGCGGACGGTGCGCCGCGTCTCCCGGTTCCCCGGCAGACCCACGCCCACCCCGCGGTGTCATGGGCATCATGCTGTTGAGACGGGCGGCGCGGGGAGCGCGGCCGTCCCGCCGCTCCCCCCGCCGCAGTCGCGCCCGGTCAGGCGTGCTTGTCCGACGGCTGGCGGACGGGCTGCACCGACCAGCTCGGCGGCTCGTCGCCGCCCGCGTCCTCGTCGGCCTCCGCGTCGGCGGCCGTCGCGTGGACCTTGCCCGGCGCGTGGTGGACCGGCGCGTACACGGCGTACAGCTGCAACGGCTCGTCGCCGATGTTGGTGACGTTGTGCCACGTGCCCGCCGGCACGAAGATCGCCCAGCCGTCCTCGACCTCCTGCTCGAAGTCCAGCCGGTCCTTCGCGGGGCCCATCTGGACGCGGCCCCGGCCTGCGTCGAGCCGGAGGAACTGGTCGGTCTCCGGGTGCGCCTCCAGGCCGATGTCCTCGCCCACCGGGATCGACATCAGGGTCAGCTGCAGGTACTTCCCGGACCAGGCGACCGTGCGGTAGTCCGTGTTGTCGACCGTCGCCTTCTCGAGGTCGAAGCTCTGGGGTTCCGGCCCGATGTCCTTGATGTTCATGCCTTCTCTCCGGTCAATGAGGCGGTACGAGAGCCGTCGATTGCCGGTCGGATTCACCCGCCGCGCGTGTCGTGCTGCGGCCCGTGCCCGGCTCCCGGCGTCACTGCGGAAGGGATCCTTCCCCGCCAGCATGCCACGATGCGTGATGACGGATGTCGCCTGCGTCACCCGGCGTGGCGGACCCGGAGCACCCGAAGGCGTGCGGCGGGGTCAGCCGCCCTGGGTTTCGGCGAGGGTGTGGGCGACCAGGGCGTTGGCGTGGCCGTGGCCCAGGCCGTGTTCCGACTTGAGCCAGGCGACGAGTTCCATGTGCCTCGTCAGCGGGGAGGTGCGGATGAGGTCCTTCCATTCGGCGATCGGGCGGCCGTACTTCTTCTCGATGGAGGGGAAGTAGCTCGCGGGGCCCTTCGCTGCGGCGTCGTTCGCCATGGGGTCTTGCCTCCTCGTGCGTCGTGTCGTCCGTTCTTTGACCGGGCCGCCGGGGCGAATTCATCGGGCGGCGCGGTATGGCGTGCGTCACACGGCGTGGAGGGCCTTGAGGGCTGTCCGCAGGTCTTCCTTCAGGTCGTCCGGGGACTCGAAGCCGACGTGTACGCGGATCAGCGGGCCGCGGCCCGACCAGGTGCCCGGGAGGCGGTGGGCGGTGGGGTCGGTGGGGACGACCAGGCTTTCGTAGCCGCCGTAGCTGTGGCCCAGGCCGAAGATGCGGAAGGCGTTCAGCATGGCCTCCACGGCGGGCTTCGTGAACCGCGGGTCCAGCTCCACGCCGAACAGGCCCGCCGCGCCCGTGAAGTCGCGGCGCCACAGGGTGTGGCCGGGGTCCTCCGGGAGGGCGGGGTGGAGGACCGATGCCACGCCGTCCTGGGCGGCGGTCCAGCGGGCCAGGTCCAGGGCCTGTTCCTGGTGGCGGGCGAGCCGGGGGCCCAGCGTGCGCAGGCCGCGCAGGCCCAGGTAGACGTCGTCGGCGCCCGCGCACTGGCCGAGGCGGATGGCCGCGCCGCGGATGAGGGGGTGGCTCTCCTCCGTGCAGACGATCGCGCCGAGGATGCTGTCCGCGTGCCCCGTCAGGTACTTCGTCGCGGAGTGGACGACCGCGTCCACGCCCGCGCCCAGCTCCAGCGGCCGGCAGAAGGCGGGGGTCGCCCAGGTGTTGTCGGCGATCGTGGCCACCCCCCGGGCCCGGCACACCGCGGTGATCGCCGGGATGTCCTGCACCTCGAAGGTGGTCGAGCCGGGTGACTCCAGGTAGAGCAGGCGGGTGCGGGGGCGGATCAGCGCGTCGATCGCGGCGCCGGTCGCGCACGGGTCGTAGTACTCGGTCTCCACGCCCAGGGCGGCGAGCGAGTCGCAGAACTTGCGGGTCGGCAGGTAGACGGAGTCGCTGACGAGGATGTGGTCGCCGGCCCGGACGTACGCGAGGATCGCCGTGGTGATCGCGGCGAGGCCGGAGCAGGTCGCCACCGTCGCGTGGCCGCCCTCCAGGACGGTCAGGGCCTCCTCGAAGGCGCGGCCGGTCGGGGTGCCGAAGCGGCCGTAGACCGGGGTGCCGCGCTTGAGCGGGTCCGCCTGGGATGCCTCCATCTCGGCGGTGTCGCGGTAGAGGGCCGTGGAGGCGCGGTGGATCGGCGGGTTGACGTAGCCGCCCTGCCGGCCCGGGTCGGAGCCGGCGTGGACGAGCTGTGTCTCGCGGGAGAGGGGTGCCTCGTGTGTCATCGGGTTGCCGCCACCGCCTGTTCGGGTCCGGTAGGTGCCTGCGCGGCGGTACGGCGGCGGCGGCCGGCGCCCAGCAGGGCGGCGAGGAGGGCCGCGCCCGCGGCCTGGGCCGCCACCGCCAGCCAGAACGCGTCCGGGTCGCCCGCGGCCTGGTAGTGGGCGAAGAGGAAGCCGCCGACGACGCCGGCGAGGAGTCCGCCGACGCCGGCGGTCAGCCGCTGGACGCCGAAGGCGAAGGCCGGATTGCCCGGCACCCGGTCGACGAGTTCCAGGTCGCAGCGCAGGAAGAGGAAGATCTCGCCCAGCGTGAAGAGGGCGGTGCCCCCCAGCAGGGCCGGGATGCTGCCGAGGGCCATGGCCGCCGTGCCGAGGGCCATCAGCGCGAACGAGCCGGCCACCAGCAGGCGGTAGTCGGCGCGGGCGATGCGGTCGGCCCACACCGGCTGGAGCACGACCACCATGGCGCAGTTGAGCAGCATGACCCAGCCGAGGACCTGGATGCTGCCGACCCCGGCCGCGTACAGGCCCATGAAGCTCTGGAAGAAGAAGTAGACGTAGAAGGCGAGGGACGTGAAGAGGATCGGGCGGAGCGCGGAGCGGAGCGCCGCCCGCTTCCCCTCGTTCCCCGCCCCGGCCCCGGCCGGGGCCGCCTGCGCCGGCGGCTCGGCCGGTCGGCGTTCCACCGGCTTCAGGGCCGCCTGGTGCGCCGCGGTGATCAGCGCGAAGAGCCCGGCGAGGCCGATGAGCAGCAGTACCGGGTCGGCGTCGACCAGCAGCGCCGCGAGCAGCGGCCCGAGCCCCATGCCCGCGTTGAGGGCGGCGCTGCTCACGCCGAGGAAGAGCGGGCGCAGCGTGTCGGAGACGCTGGTGACGATGTACGCCTTGTTCGCGGGGAGGTACAGCGCCGGGCCTGCCGCCACGAGGACGACGGCCGGGTACGCGGCCCAGGGCACCTTGACGGCGAGCCCGAACAACACGAGCCCGACCGTGCGCAGGGTCAGTGCGAGCACCATCGTCCGCTTGAGCCCGAGCCGGTCCACGACCGGGCCGCCGAGGATGCTGCCGCCGAACTGGATGAAGGTGGCCACCGCCACCAGGACGCCGGCGACCCGGATGTCCAGGCCGACGGCCTCGACCATGAGCACCCCGATGAACGGGGTGACCATGTAGCTGCCGAGGGCGACGACGAAGGACAGGCCGATCAGGGCCTTGAGGCCGGACGGCAGCCCGGTGAACGTGCGCCATCGGGCCGCGGGGCCGCCGCCGCGGCCGGCCCGTTTCCCGGTCACGGTGAGCCGCTCTCGCCGGCCGCCCCCGCGCCGGTGGCGACCGGGCGGTCGGAGGGCAGGCCCCACTCGCTCCACGAGCCGTCGTACACGGCGAGGTCGCCGTACCCGGCGAGAGTGGCGCCGAGTGCGAGGACGCAGGCGGTGACGCCGGAGCCGCAGCTGAAGTACAGCCGCTCGCGCTCGCCGGCCGCGGCGGCGAACGCCGTGCGCAGCTCGTCCGCGGGGCGCATCAGCCCGCCGTCCCGCTGGAGTTCCCCGAAGGGGAGGCTGGCGGAGCCCGGCATGTGGCCGCCGCGCAGGCCGGGGCGCGGCTCGGGGGCGGTGCCGGCGTACCGCTCGCGGGTGCGGGCGTCGAGGACGGCGGCGGCCGGGTCGGCGAGGGCGGCGGCGACGGTGTCGGCGTCCACGAGCAGGCCGGGCCGGGGCCGGGCCGTGAAGTCGCCGCGGGGCCCCTCGTACACGGCGGCCACGGGCTCGACGGGGTGGCCGGCGGCGGTCCAGGCGGGCAGGCCGCCGTCGAGGACGGCGACCCGGTCGAAGCCCATGGCGCGCAGCATCCACCAGGCGCGGGCGCTGGAGTAGATGCCCTGTGCGTCGTAGACGACGACCGTGTCGGTGCCGTGCACGCCGAGCGCGCGCAGGGCCTCGGTGAACTGCGGGGCGCCGGGCATGGTGTGCGGCACGGCGGAGGTGTGGTCGGACAGGTCCCCGTCGAGGTCGAAGGGCCGCGCCCCGGGGATGCGCCGGGCGGCACCGCGGTGGGCGCCGACGGAGGCGTCGAAGACGACCACGCCGGCCTCCTCCCCGAGCCGCGCGGCGAGCCACCCGGCGGAGACGAGCGGGCCGGGCAGGCCGCCGCCGGCGGTTTCCGCGGCCGAGGGGGAGACGGGCGCGGGGGCGGGGGATGCGGTCGGGTCGGTCATGCGGTGCCTCCGGAGGAGTCGGCGGGCCGCCAGCGGGTGTTGTCGGAGAACCAGCGCGCCACGCGTTCGAGGTTGGCCGCCACATCCTCCTCGGTGTCCCCGTCGACCACATAGCCGGCCAGGAAGAGACCGGACTTGACCCCGCCGTGGAACTCCTGGCCGACCGTCCCGGTCAGCATCGCCTCGCGGACGCACTCGGGCCGGTCGGAGCCCGGCCCGGCGGCCGGGAGCTGCTCCAGGACGCCGTTCTGCGGCGGGATGCACAGCGCCCCGGCGGGCCGGTACGCGGGCGTGCCGGGTGTCGGGGGCAGGCCGCACTCCGCGTACAGCCACTCCCTGTCCAGGTCGATGCCGAACGCGTGCCGCACCATCGAGCTGATCATGCCGCCGCCGGTGCGGCTGGCGATCTCGCAGAAGACCAGCCGGTCGTCCGGCGTGATCCAGAACTCGGCGTGGAAGGCGGTCTGCGGCGGGGTCGGCAGCTCGGCGAGGACCGCCCGCGCCGCCTTGACCAGCCGGTCGTAGGCCGGGTCCTGGGGGGTGAGCGGCAGGTTGGCCACCCAGTCGTTGTCCCGGAAGGACAGGCAGTCGTGGAGGTAGCGGAAGGGGTGGACGAAGACCACCTCGCCGCCCGCGACCAGCCCGTCCACGTGGTACATCTGGCCGGGTACGAACGCCTCGACCTCGCTGGAGCCCCGCCACGGGCTGGCCAGGTACGCGTCCAGCTCCGCCTCGTCGCGGATGATCGCCGCGCCCAGGGAGCCCG
The DNA here is from genome assembly GCF_003949955.1 of Streptomyces sp. WAC05292. Classification (NCBI taxonomy): domain Bacteria; kingdom Bacillati; phylum Actinomycetota; class Actinomycetes; order Kitasatosporales; family Streptomycetaceae; genus Streptomyces; species Streptomyces sp. WAC05292. Next base: position 41,017 of record NZ_RPSE01000004.1, on the reverse strand, counting down.
ACTCGGACACCGGCTTGATGACGACCGGGTAGCCGTGCTCGGCGACGAATTCGAGCGCGGTGTACGCCGAGTCGAGGCGCCGGTAGGCGGGGATCTCGACGGGGCCGCCCGCGAGGTGGTCCTTCATGACGACCTTGTCGCGGAAGGCGAGCGCGCTCGCGGTGTGCTGGCCGGGCAGGCCGAGCAGCTCGCGCAGCTGGGCGGCCCGTACGACGTCCGCCTCGGCGCGGGCGAAGACCGCCTCGACCGCGAACTCGCGGGCGAGGCGCAGCGCGGTCTTCTCCACGAGCTGGTTGGTGTCGTACGCGTCGAAGGCGTGCACGTGCGGGAGGTGGGAGTATCCCGCCGCGTACTCCGTCGCGGTCACGATGACCGGGGTGATCCCCGAGCCGGCCAGCCACTGGTCGTACGGGGTTTTGGAGTGGGGCGTCTTGGCGAAGACGAGGACGTGGCGCATCGCGGCGGTCTTTTCTCTCGGGTCAGGACGGCGTCAGGGCGGCGTCGGAGCTGCGGCGGGGCTGCGGCGTCAGGACTGCGCGTCGACGAGGAGCGGCAGCCGGCGCCGCTGGGGGACGCGGGAGATCAGGCCGAGCTCCTCGGACAGCTCGGTGGCGAAGCAGCCGTCCTTGTAGGCGCCGGAGAGGCGCTTGGCGGTGAACGCCTCGATCGCGTCGTGGTCGAACTCGACGTCGTACGCGGTGTGCTCGCCGTCCTCGCCGGTGGTGACCGTGCGGACGAGGATCCCGAGGTGCGGCTCGAAGGTGTTGACGCAGCCGACGACGTCGCCGATCTTCTCGCGGCGGCCCGCGGGGCCGTCGGAGAGGACCTCCTCCTGGGCCGGGATGGCGGCGAACAGCTGGCGGCCGGCGCGGCACCAGCCGACGTGGGAGGGGAAGCCCATGGCCTTGATGCCGAAGGTGCCGAAGTCCTCGCTGACGCCGAGCTGGAAGCGGAGCGGGATCGTCTCGTGGACCCACTTGAAGTCGCGGTACGCCTGCTCGATCTCCTCGCGCGTCAGGCGCAGCTCGGGGTGGCGGCCGCCGTGGTCGGTGAAGTTGTTGAAGCGGACGGTGTCCACGCCGAGGTTGTTGAAGTAGTGGGCGTAGCGCTCCAGGGAGGTGCGGCCGTGGTTGTGGCGGCCGATGGTGACGCCGATGTTGACGCGGAAGGCGTCCTCCGGGTCGACGCCCTTGTTGTACTCGGCTATGCGGCGCAGCACCTCCTCGGTCTCCGCGCCGGAGAAGACGCCCTTGATGGGGTACGTCTTGTGGTCGGTGACCTGCAGGTTCTCGTCGATGACGCCGTGGTAGGTGATGGAGATGGTGCCGTAGCCGTTCTTGACGGCCAGGTCGAGGAGCTCGGTCCAGTTGTCGGCGAGCAGGGGGCGGCCGCTGGTCCAGGCGTCGCCCTTCTCCATGGTCTCGGTGGGCGTGTGGTCGGCTTCCTGGCGGAACTCGCGGTTGTTGGCGGGTCCGTAGAGGCGCATGAACTCGCCGTCGTAGGCGAAGCTGTCCACGTAGCGGGGGTAGACGTGGTAGCCGTGCGACTGGAGGCCCTCCAGGATGCGGGGGCCCTCCTCCATCGCGAAGGACTTGTCGTAGACCTTCTCGTAGTTGACGAACCAGCAGTGCGTGCACTTCTGGCCGCAGGTGTTCTTGCCTACCTTGGTGTCGAGGTCGAGGTAGATGTGGATGTCCTCGGGCTTGATGTCCTTGAAGGGCATCGAGAACGGGGCGTCGCCGTGGAAATCGTAGGAAATGGGCGCGTTCTGGACAGACATGTGTTCCCCCTGTGATTGCGGTGGCGTGATCGGTGGAGAAGTGAAGGTGTGACGGGTGACGGGCCGTGCGGGCCCGCGCCCCGGCCGTGCGGGGTGCCCGTCAGAGGTGCTGATCGGGCTCGGTGGTGACCACCGGGTGGCCGATCAGCTCCGCGACGGCTGCCGCGCACGCGTCGGTGTCCGCTGCGGTCAGGACGGCCATGCCCAGCCGGTCCGAGGAGGAGCGCAGGGCGCCGACCCGGTCCCCCGGGCGGACGGACACGTCCCAGGTGTGGACGTCCCCGTGGGCGAGTGCGGGCGGCGGCGCTACGGCCGTCACCCGCCCGGGCGGAGCGGTGAGGAAGACGGTGGCGGCCGCGGCCGCCGCCGCGGGGCCCCGGACGACCTCGGCGCCGACGGCCCAGCCGAGCGCGGCGCGGCGCCACTCGACGCCGGTGGTGAGGCGGACCAGGTCGGCGATGCCGTCGCCGCCGAGGCGGGTGTGGGTCTCGATCACGACGACCTTGTCGCCGTCGACCTTGACCTCGGTGTGGCTGGGGCCGTCGGTGACGCCGAGGGCGTCGAGCAGCTCGCCGACGGCGCGGGCGACCAGCTGCTGCCGGTGCGCGTCCAGGGACGGCGGCGGCATCATGTGGCTGACCTCGATGAACCCGTCGGTGGTGCCCTTCTCGGCGATGCCGTGGACGGTGTGCCGGCCGGCCGCCGACAGTGCCTCGACGCTGAACTCGCGCCCCTCGGCGAACTGTTCGAGCAGGGTGGCGGCCGTGCGGCGGTCGGCGGGGAGTGCGTCGATGCCCTCGACCAGGGCGATGGAGGTGCTGCCGACGCCGTCCACCGGCTTGGCCACCGCCCGGCCGTGGGCGGCGAACAGGCGCGCCACGGCCTCGGCGTCGTCGCCCGCCGCGAAGGCCGGGTTCAGGTGCGGGGCCTCGCGCTCCAGGATGCGCCGCATCTCCAGCTTGTCGCGGGTGGCCCGTACGGCGGCCGGGTCGACGCCGGCGACGCCGAGCCGGCGGGCGGCCAGGGCTGCCGGCTCCAGGCCGAGCTCGGTGAGGGAGACGACCGCGGCCGGCGCCAGCGGCCGCAGGACCTCTTCGGTGAAGGCGAGGAAGCCGGGCAGGTCCAGGAAGTCGGCGGTCAGGACCCTGGCCCCCGGGTCGAGGGCGGGTGCGCCGGGCAGCTGCACGTGCACGAGCTCGACGGGCAGGGCCGCTGCCTCCCGGGCGACGGTCGGGTTGGCCCCGACGATCACGAGGACCGTGTCGCCGCCCCCGTCCGTCGGCTGATTCCGGCCCGGCCCGTGCCGGTCCTGCCGCATTGCATCTGCCGCCCCCACTGCACCCACTTCCCCCGTACCGCTCGCCGACCATTCGATCGACCGGCGCGGTGAGAAACATCGCAAGCCTGCTCAGCCGCTGTCAACGGTTTCCCATACAAGCGGAATTTGCCTCTCCGATTTACCGTCACCCCTGTTTCCCCCTGCAACCCCGTTCACAGCAAGGGGTCATGACCCCCGGGCACCGGCGGCGTCGATATGGCCGAGACCCGCCGGTGCGAAATATTTCAGCTGAATTTCAGGCCACCCCGACACCCGACAATCCCAAAAAGAGCGACATTCCCTCCCTCCGACTGACGATTTTCGGCCAATACGGCGCCGGGGTGCCCCTCCGGCGGAAATCCGCGTGCATGCGCGGCGGCCCGGCGCCTCAGCGGTCGAGGGCGGCGAGGAAGCGGCGCTGGTCGGCCAGGTAGCCGTCGGCGAAGAGGGCGCGCGGCGCGAAAAGGGCCGTCAGCGTCAGGCGCGCCGGCGAGGCCTCCACCTCGTACGGGACCAGCCCGTGGGAGGCGCCGGGGTAGCGGGCCACGCGCAGCGGCGGCGCGGGGAGCAGGCGGCGGTACGCGGCCTCGGTTTCGGCGGTGTCCACGTTGAGGTCGCGCCCGCCGAGGACCAGCAGGACGGGCATGCCGCGCAGGGCCGGCAGGTCGGCGGTCGCGTCGGCGGTGTGGTTCATGGCGGCGAACCGCCAGCGGCCGGCCGTCATGCCCTGCGGGTCCCCGACGGCCCGTACGTACTCCTCGTACGGGGCCCCGCGCGCGAGGAGCTCCAGGCCGGTCTCGCGGCGGCGCAGCGCGGCGGCGACCTCGGCGTCGGAGGCTCCGTCCCGGTGCAGTTCGGCGAGGAGGTTGTAGCGGCCCTGGCGGAGCCAGTTGACGGCGGGCGAGACCGCGATGGCGAAGCGGATCCGGCCGTCCAGGGCCGCGATCCTGGGCAGCACCCAGCCGGCCTGGCTGGCGCCCCACAGGCCGACCCGGTCGGCGTCGACCTCCGGGCGCTGCCGGGCCCAGGCGACGGCGTCGGCGGCCTCGCGGGCGCGGTCGTCCATGGTCTGGCCGAGCCAGTCGCCCGGCGCGCCGCCGACGCCCGGCTTGTTCCAGGAGAGCGAGGCGTACCCGGCGCGGGCGAAGGACTCCCACAAGGGCCGGTAGAAGGTGTCGTGGGTCGCGTCGACCGGGCCGTCGCCGTGGACGAAGACGACCAGCGGGAACGGCCCCTTCCCCTGCTCGGGCAGGGCCAGCACGCCGTGCAGGGTCCGCCCGCCGTGCCGGATGGCGACCGCCTCCTCACGCACGTCGTACGTGTGCTGCCACACCACCAGTCCGCCCAGGGCGGCCGCCAGGACGGCCAGCGCCGCCGCGGCCGCGAGCACGCCCCGTGCGAGCCGGCGGCGCAGGGGTATCGAGGCGGTCGGCCTCCTTCTCGTCGACACGCGCACACCTTTCTATCGCACCGTAAACGATCGTTCTACATTCGACCGTATAGCATTCGTACGTATACTGCGACGGCAGGCATCGGAGCGAGGGGGAGTCATGGACACGGCGATCACCATCACGCGAGGAGTGCCCCGCGGCGCGGAGGAGCGGGTGGCCGAGCTGTACTGGGAGGCCTTCGGCCGCAAGCTCGGAGCGGCCCTGGGGCCGGCCGCCCGCGGCCGGGCCTTCCTCGCCCGCCACCTCCGCCACGACCGCGCGGTCACCGCCCTCGGCCCCGGCGGGCTCGTCGTCGGCGTGGCCGGCTACCAGGCCGGGGGCCGCGGCCTGACCGGCGGCGGCGCGGGCGACGTGCTCTCCGACTACGGGGTGCTGCGCGGCCTGCCCCGGCTGGCCCTGCTGGCGCTCCTCGAACGCACCCCGCGCCCCGGGGAACTCGTCATGGACGGCATCGCGGTCGACCCCGCCCACCGCGGCGCGGGCATCGGGAGCCTGCTGCTGGCGGAGATCGCCGCGGTGGCCGCCGACCACGGCTGCTCCCGCATCCGCCTGGACGTCATCGACGCCAACCCGCGCGCCCGCGCCCTGTACGAGCGGCACGGCTTCACCGCCGGGCACACCGAGCGGACCCCGTACCTCCGCGGCCTGATGGGCTTCGGCGCCGTGACTACGATGCATCGCGCCGTCCCCGCCCGCCCGGGCGGCGGCGCATCCGGCGACCCCTTGGAGCAGCAGCGATGACGAGCAGGCCCGCAGGCGCCCCCGCGGCGGAGCCCGCGCCGCCGGGCATCGGCACCCGGACGCTGGTGTTCGCCCTCGTCCGCGAGGACGGCACCGTCGACGCCGGCGAGCTGTACGCCGTCGCCGAGTCCCTCGGCATGACGGACCAGCAGGTCCGGCTCTGCCTCAAACGGCTCGTCGCCGAGGGCCGGTTCACGCAGGAGGGGCGCGGGCGCAAGGCCGTCCTGCGGGCCGCGGCCGACGCGGCCGGAGCCATCGCACCGGACGCCGCGTACGTCCGCCACGCCTACCGGCAGGACCAGGGTCTCGCCCCCTGGGACGGGACGTGGCACCTGTTCGCCTTCGCGATCCCGGAGGCCTCCCGGCAGGCCCGCGACTCCCTGCGCGACACCCTCCTCCACCTCGGCGCGGCCGCCCTCCAGGGCGGTCTGTACGCCAGCGCCAACGCCATCGGCGACATCGTCGAGGCACACGCCCGCGGCCTGGGCGTCCTGCCCTCCCTGACCCGCCTCACCACCCGCGACCTGCGGGTCGGCGACGAGGACGCCCCCGGCCCGCTGGCCGCCCTGCTGTGGCCGCTGCGTGAGGTCGCCGACCGGCACGACGCCCTCGCCGCCCTCGCCGCGGACCGCCTGGCCCGGCTGTCCGGCCCGGACCGGCCGACGCCGACCGAGCGCCTGGCGTACGCCATCGAGCTGGCGGCGTCCTTCACCGCCGCCATGGAGCCGGACCCGCTGCTGCCGCCCGAACTGCTTCCCCAGCCCTGGTCCGGCACCCGCGCCCGCGCGCTGGCCGCGCAGTGCTGGACGGCCCTGGCCGCGGACGGGACCGGCGGGCGGCGCGGGGAGAGCGGGGAGCTGCGCCTGTTCCGCCTCTACGACGGCGCCTTCCCCGCTGCGGGGACGCGCTGAACGGGCCGAGGCCCCCCGGGGCATGCTTCGGGGGCCGACCGGTCCCTGGGCCCGGTCGGCCCCTGCGGCGCCCTGCCCGCGTCAGTGGTCGGAGAAGCTGAAGTCCCCCACTGTCCAGGCGCTCACGTCCGCGATGGCCACGCGGTACATGCCGCCGGTCTCGGGGATGCCGACCGTGCCCTGGATGATCCGGGCCACGTGGAAGTGCAGGTGGGTCGGCGGTGTGTCCTTGCGGCCCGGTCCGTCGAAGACGCCGGCGAACTCGCCCAGTCTGTCGGAATCGGCCAGGACCTCCCTCACCCGCTGCCGCCACACCGCTTCGGGGGCCAGCCGGCCCGTGATGACGGCCCCTCCGGTGATGACGGTCAGGGACATCTGATTGCTCTGCCCCGACTCGACCTTGGCGGCGACGTCCACGAGCAGTTCGTCAGGCTTCGACATGAGGCTCGATTCTATTCGCCCCACCGCCCCGCGGGAGGGCCCGAGCCGCTGCGAATGACCGGTTCCGGCCCTTGGCCGACGCCTGGCGTGCCAGGCGGCGCGCTGACCTGCACCGCAATGCGGCCGCGGGGCCGGGGCGGTCCTGGCGAACGGGTGCCGCCGCCCGTTCGCCCGTCCCGCCGGAGGGGTCGCCCGGAGCGGCTGCGCGCAGGCCGTGCGTCGCCGGGTCGCGAGGAGGATCGTGGGAGGTGGAAGAGCCGCACACCCCTGCCTCCGCCCTCCCGCCCATCCGGGCGGCGACGCCGGCAGCCCCCACCCACCGGGAGGCATCCCATGCGCAAGGTAGCCGACTGCCGGGACTACCCGAGCGAGATGAACTGCACCCTCACCATCACGGGCGAGGAGGAGGAAGTGATCCGGGCCGCCGTGGAGCACGCCGTGTCGGTGCACGGCGAGACGGACACCCCGGAGTTCCGCGACACCCTCCGCAAGCTGCTGAAGGACGAGGTGCCGCAGCACGCCTGAGCAGCCGCCGCGCGGAGGGCCCCGGGTCGCAGCGGCCCGGGGCCCTCCGCCGACCAGATGATTCCGTCATGCGGAATATGAATTTCGCAGTGCGGTAGCATGGAGGGTGCCCGGAACGGCGGGTGCGATCGACCGACCGCCCGTCCCCACGCCAGGTCCAGGAGTGCGCAGCCATGGACAACCCCTCCCCCACCGTGAACACGCGGGCCGCCGACGAGGCCGCCCGCGTCAAGGCCGCCGACCGCGCCCACGTCTTCCACTCCTGGTCGGCGCAGGAGCTCATCGACCCGCTCGCCGTCGCGGGGGCCGAGGGCTCGTACTTCTGGGACTACGACGGCAACCGCTACCTCGACTTCTCCAGCGCGCTCGTCTACACCAACATCGGCTACCAGCACCCCAAGGTGGTCGCGGCCGTCCAGGAGCAGGCGGGCCGCCTGTGCACGCTCGCGCCCGGCTTCGCCGTCGACGTCCGCTCCGAGGCCGCACGCCTCATCGCCGAGCGCACCCCCGGCGACCTGGACAAGGTCTTCTTCACCAACGGCGGCGCCGAGGCCGTCGAGAACGCCGTCCGCATGGCCCGCCTGCACACCGGGCGGCCCAAGGTGCTGTCCGCGTACCGCTCCTACCACGGCGCCACCGCCGCCGCGATCAACCTGACCGGCGACGCCCGCCGCTTCGGCAACGACAGCGCGACCGCCGGCGTCGTGCACTTCTGGGGGCCGTTCGCCTACCGCTCGCCCTTCTACTCGGCCACGCCGGCCGAGGAGTGCGAGCGGGCGCTGCGCCACCTGGAGGACACCGTCGTCTTCGAGGGGCCCGCCTCGATCGCCGCGATCGTCCTGGAGACCGTCGGCGGGGCGCCCGGGGTGCTCGTGCACCCCGACGGCTACCTGGCGGGCGTCCGCGAGCTGTGCGACCGGTACGGCATCGTGTTCGTGCTGGACGAGGTGATGGTCGGCTTCGGCCGCACCGGCCGCTGGTTCGCCGCCGAGCACTGGGGCGTCACCCCCGACCTGCTGTGCTTCGCCAAGGGCGTGACCAGCGGATACGTGCCGCTGGGCGGGGTGGCGATCTCGGGGGCCGTCGCCGGGACCTTCGCCCGCCGCCCCTACCCGGGCGGGCTGACGTACTCCGGGCACGTCCTGGCCTGCGCCGCGGCCGTCGCGACGATCGGCGTGATGGAGGAGGAGGGCGTCGTCGAGCAGGCGGCGCGGACCGGCGCGGAGCTGCTGGGGCCGGGCCTGCGCGCGCTCGCCGAGCGGCACCCGTCCGTCGGGGAGGTCCGCGGGCTGGGCACCTTCTGGGCGCTGGAGCTCGTCCGGGACCGGTCGACCCGCGAGCCGCTCGTCCCGTACAACGCCTCCGGCGCGGACAACGCGCCGATGGCGGAGTTCGCGGCGGCCTGCCGCAAGGCCGGGCTGTGGCCGCTGACCGCCGGGAACCGCGTCCACATCGCCCCGCCCTGCACCATCGCCCCGCAGGACGTGGCCGCCGGCCTGGAGGCGCTCGACGCGGCCCTGGCCGTCGCGGACGCGCACACCTCGGGCTGAGCGCGGGGCCCGCGCGCCGGGGCTGTGGGGTCGCCCAAGGCCGGGTGGCCCGGATTCGGATGATCCGTGCGGGGGAGAACGGGCCCCGTCCGTGCTGCAATCCGTTCACCGGCCGGGCAGCAGGGCCGGCACCTTACGGACCGGGATGCACGTCAGTCCCGGGGCGGTCCCGCGGGGACCGGACGGCGGGGAGCGGGTGACCGCTGGACGCCGGGCGTACGGGATCCAGACCACCGGACTCCGTGTTCCCGAGGACCCGAAGGAAGACACCATGAGCAAGCACGTCCTGGCGCAGAACCAGTACGGCAAGGCCGAGAACCGCATCGTCAAGGTCACCCGCAAGGGCGGCGACGGCTCCTGGCACGAGATCCGCGACCTCAACGTCTCCGTCGCCCTCCGCGGCGAGTTCCGCGACGTGCACCTGACCGGGGACAACGCCAACTGCCTGCCGACCGACACCACCAAGAACACGGTGTACGCCTTCGGCAAGGAGCACGGCATCGAGTCCCCGGAGGCCTTCGGCATCCTGCTCTCCAAGCACTTCGTCTCCTCCCAGGCGCCCATCCGGGAGGCCCGGATCCGGATCGAGGAGTTCGCCTGGGAGCGGATCCCCGTGCCGACCCGCAGGGAGCAGCACTCCTTCGTGCGCAAGGGGCAGGAGGTGCGGACCGCAGAGATCACCTACAGCGAGACCACCGGCCTGCAGGTCGTCTCGGGCCTGAAGGAGCTGACCGTCATGAACTCGACGGACTCCGAGTTCCACGGCTACATCAAGGACCGGTACACGACGCTGCGGGAGGCGTACGACCGGATCCTCGCCACCAAGGTCACCGCCCGATGGGCGCACTCGGCGCTCGCCGCCGACGACGCCGGGCACGACTGGGACCGCTCGTACAAGAAGGTCCGGGGCCACCTGCTGGAGGCGTTCGCGGAGACCTACTCGTACTCGCTGCAGCAGACGCTGCACCAGATGGCCGAGCGGGTCCTCGACCACTGCCCCCGGATCAACGAGGTGCGGCTGAACCTGCCCAACAAGCACCACTTCCTGGTGGACCTGGAGCCCTTCGGCCTCAAGAACGACAACGAGGTCTACTTCGCGGCGGACCGCATGTACGGCCTGATCGAGGGCACCGTCCACCGCGACGGCGTCCAGCCGGTGATCTCCACGGGCGACTGGATCACCGCCTGACGCGGCCCGGCGACTTTCGGCCGCGGCCTCCGGTTTTCTTGCCGAACGGCCCCTTGTCCCCGCCGCCGCCTGCAAGGAGGCTGTGCAGCTGACGAGTCGACGACCGAGGGAGCCGGTGGCCATGCACAGGCAGACGGCGATCCGCCGATGGCGCGGCTGGACGGGCACCGGCCCGCTCTGGCTGAATTCCGTCGTCCTGCTGCTGGCCCCGTTCACGGCGGTGACGCTGCTCGCCCAGATCGGTGTGATCGCCGCCCTCGCCGCCCTCGGCGGCCTGGCCCGGCAGCTGTGGTACGGGGACTACGGACACGGAGCGGTGCACCTCGCCGCCGCCCTGATGGGGGCGGCGGCGGTCGCTTTCGTGGTGGTGTGACGCACCGGGCCGGGGCGTGGACGGCGCCGCGGCCCCTCGCCCGTTCGGGGGTACGTGCGCGGAGGCGCGCTCGGTCCGCCGCACCGGGCCCGAGCTGCGCCGATGCGGACGGGACGGCTGCGGTCCGGGAGTGACGCACCGTCAACCGGCGCCGTTGTCCGCAGTGGCGGTGGACGACCAGGGGTTCCACTGCTCTCTGTGGGACCGGCTGCCGGAGCCGGTGCATCGGACCGGGAGGAATTCCATGGCCCGCGCCAAGTGGGTGGTCGGCGTGCTGACGGTGGCTCTGCTGGGGACCGGCATAGGGCTGTTGCGCAGCACCGAGGGGGCGCGGCCCGCGCCCACCTCGGCCGACGCACTGCCATCGCGGGCGCTCGGCCTGTCGGGGCACCGCCGGCTCGTCGAGCAGCTGGAGCACGCCGGGCAGCGGACCTCGGGCAAGGGGTCGCGGCCGTCCCGGGCCTCCGCCATCACCCCGCTGCGGCCTTCGCCACCGAGGCGGCTGCTCGTCCCGGCCCTGGGTGCGGACCTGCCCTTCCGCGCCGCCGAGGCCGGGCCGCCGGGCGCGGACGGGCGGTCAGAAGGCGTCGCCGAGGCGGGAGCGGAGTCGCAGGAGGCGTACTGGGAGGACGGGACTCCGGCGCCGGGTGCGGCCGGAGTGTCCGTGGTCTCCGCGCCGGACCTGCGCCTGGCCGAGCTGCGGCGGGGCCTGACCGTCGAGGTCGTGCGCGAGGACGGCCGTACCGCCGTGTTCACCGTCGACGCGGTCTCGCCCGCCGGGGTGAGCCGGCGCGGTCAGCGGCCCGGCCGGGCCCAACTACGGCTGGTGAGCGGGGAGACCACGGCCGTTGCGCGGCTGACGGGGCACCGGCGCGCAGGCTGACGCGGGGTTCTGCACCGGCCGGGGCAGGGCGGACGAAGACACCCCCTGTCGGCCGACAGGGGGTGTCTTCGTCCGCCGGTCGGGGGCTTTCCCCGGGCTGGGCGGCGGGTTCTCCGGCGTGTCGGGGCACACCCCCGGCATGACCGGAACACGGCGGGCGCGGACGGCGGTGACAAGGGCCCTTGCAGCGGCCTGTCTCGCCCTGATGTGCCTGCTGGCCGCGTCCCCCGCCGCCGCGTCAGCGGTCTGCGGGGAGGAAGCCGCCCGGTACGCCTCCGCGCTGCCGGGCGAGCCCGGTACTCCCGCGGAACGCGAGGGCGACCCCTCGGCCGAGCCGGAGGCCCGGGCCGTCCGGCAACCGGCCCGCGGAGCGGCCGGAGTGCGGCAGTTGGCGCAACCGCCGATGTTTCACGTGGAACACTCCGGCCGGCGCGAGGTCGCCGTACGGCGCGAGACAGCCGCCCCGGCGCCGTCCGGGCGGGCGGTGCGGAGCGTGGTGCTGCGCTGCTGAGCGGGCCGAGCAGCAGCGCCCCCCCACTCTCCAGCACCGTGAGGTCTTCGCCATGCCCATCGACCCCTTCGCCGCACTGAATGCCCTGATCCGCGCCGAGGCCGCCCGCTTCTCGCCCCCGCCGGGACCGGCGCCCGCGGCCCGTCGGGCAGCACCGGAGGACACCGAGGCCGCGCCGTCGGCGACGCCGTCCGTTCCCGAGGCGGCGGCGCCGCGCGAGACCGCGGCCACGGCGCGGGCAGCGGCCCGCGACTGACGCACACACGCCGGCTCCCGCACCCCTCCGCAGGGGTGCGGGAGCCGGCGCCCGCCGCGGGCGGTCAGCTCTCGCGCTGGTAGTACCGGTAGTACGCCACCACACCGACACCGATGCCGGTGGCGAGGCCGACCCAGGCGGAGCGCAGGAAGGAGTCGCCGGTCATGCTGTACAGGTAGCCCACGGCGATGCCGCCGAACGCCGCGTACGCCGCGGCGCGGGCCTCCTTGGCCATGCGGGGGCCGACACGGGCGAGGGTGAACATGATCGCCGCGAACAGGGCGCCGCACAGGATGCCGTAGAAGACGTTCGCCACCGTGACGGGGCCCGTCTGGCGGTTCATGAAGGCCGCGTAGATGCCGTAGACGAGCCCGAGGAGCAGGGGTCCGGCCAGCATGCCCGGGCTGAGGTGATGGGACGCCGACCGCCGGTGGTGCCGCTGGGTGGCGGGTGCCGCGTGTGCCATGACAGGGCTCCTCTCTTCCCCCATCCAGGGCACACCCGGCACCTGCGCCCGGCAAGTGGATCAACGGGGGCGGACCGCCACGGCGTCGATCTCGAAGAGCATCCCGGGCAGGGCCAGCGAGGCGACCCCGATCAGGGTCTGGGCGGGCAGACCGCTCCCCCAGGTGTCGTGCAGGTGCTTCAGCAGCACCTCCAGCTTCCGCTGGTCGTGGTCGACGATGTAGGTGCCGATGCGGACGACGTCGCCGGGGCCCAGGCCCACGGCCGCCAGTGCGGTGCGCAGGTTGGCGAAGGCCCTGGCCACCTGCTCCTCGAAGTCGTCGGACACGACGTGCCCCGTCTCGTCGGAGCCGTACTGGCCGGCCACGAAGACCTGCTCGCCCGGGGCGGCGACGACGTGGCTGTAGCCGAAGCCGGTCGGGTCGTGGAGTTCCGCGGGGTTGTGGATGCTGCGCGTCATGGCCGGGCTCCGGATTCCGTGGGGTCGGATGGTGTGGTCGGTTCTGCCTGCGCGGGGCCGTCCTGTGCCGGGCGGGGCGCCGTCGTGCGGGCCGGGCCGGTGAACCAGGCCCGCAGCCGTTCGGGGGCCTGCGGGGCCTGCCGCTCGGCCTCCCTGCGGATGTCGTCGAGGGTCTGCCCGGCGAGGGAGTGCCGCCAGGCCAGTTCGGCGCGGGCCATGCCGCGGGCGATGGCGCACTCGGGGCCGCCGCCGGCGGGCGGGCCGCCGCCGCCCGGCCCCCTGCGGCGGATCTCGGTGCAGCGGAAGGCCTCCTCGGGCCCCTCGACCGCCGCGACCACGTCCATGAGGGTGATCTCGGCAAGCGGTCGGGCCAGCCGGAAGCCGCCCCGCGCCCCCGGCGTGGAGACGAGGAGGCCCGCCCGCGCGAGCGCCTGGAGCTGCTTGTTCAGGTACGCGGGCGGAAGATCGTGCCAGGCGGCCAGGCGCGCCGCCGGCACCGCCCGCTCCGGCCCGAGCCAGGCCAGGTTGATGCAGCTGTGCAGCGCCCACTCGACGCCCTCACCCATCCTCATAACCCGGACATTAGATGTCCAGGATCCAGCGGGCAAGGGGACACCCGGAACCCACGGGTCGCCACCCGACCGCAGCAGCCCCGCTCGCGGCCCGCCCGCCCGGTGCGTTCCCTGGTGACGTGCGCACCTTCATCTCGGCGGTCCTCATCGCGCTCGTGACCCTCCTCGTGCCGGCGAGCGCGGTGGGCTACTGGGCCGACCGCGAGCTGGGCGACGCCGACCGCTACGCCGCCGCGATGTCGCCGCTGGCCTCGGACCCGGCCGTGCAGGGGGTCGTGGTCTCGCAGACGGCGCGCGCCCTGTCCGGGCAGATCGACGCCGGGCCCTTCCAGGGCGGGATCGAGGCGCTGTTGCGCGAGGCCGTCGGCTCCTTCGCCGGCACCCCCGCCTACCGGACCGCCTGGGACGCGGCCAACCGCGCCGCGCACGCGGCCTTCCTGGAGGCCCTGACCACGGGCCAGGGCAACGCCGTCACCATCGACCTGGCACCGGTCGTCGCCCGGATCCGGCAGGAGCTCGTCACGGACGGCGTGCCGCTGGCGGAGCTCATCCCGGAGACCCGGGTGTCGGTGAAGGTCATGGAGTACGACAACCTGGGCGCGCTCCGGAAGGGCTTCCGCATGCTGCAGATCGCCGGCGTCTGGCTTCCCGCACTGACCGTCGTCCTGGCCGCGGCGGCCATCGCGGTCGCCGTCCGGCGCCGGCGGGCCGTGGCCGCGACCGGCCTGGGGCTCGCGCTCGGGGCCGGCCTGCTGTGGATCGCCGTCGCCGTGGGCCGCCGGATCACCCTGGACGACCTGCCGCCGGACATCGACCGGGCGGCCGCGGGCGCGGTCTACGACGCGCTGACCGCGTTCCTGCGCACCACCGCCTGGGTGGTCCTGGCTGTCGGGCTCGCGGCCGCACTGGCCGCGTGGCTGTCGGGCCGGGTGCGCCGCACGCCGTGAACCGGGCACCCCATAAGCTCGGAAGGTACCAACTGCGCAGAACGCCCCAGAGGATGCACAACCGGGGCGCGGCACCACGGCAGATCCGAGACCGGCAGACGACTCGCGAGCGGCGGGGGCACCGAAGCGGACATGAGCACCGAGCACAGGGAGCGCAGCGACCGCGCACACCGCATACCGTCCGGGCGCCGGGCCCGGCCGCACCCGCCGGCGCCCCCGGCGTGGCTGCTCTCCGGGCTGCGGCCGGAGGCCGCCCCGATCCCCTGGGCCGCCGTGGCCCGCGCCGCCGTCGCCCTGTCCGCGCCGCTCGCCGCCGGCTTCGCGCTCGACGAGCCCGAATACGGGGCGCTGGTGTCGATGGGTGCCCTCAGCGGCGTCATCGGCGACACCGCGGACGCCTACCGGATGCGCGTCCTCAACATCGCCGTGCCGCAGTTCTTCGGCGCGGTCGGCGTCACCCTGGGCACGCTGGTCTTCGGCCACGGCTGGGTCGCCGTCGGTGCCCTGACCCTGATCGCCCTCGTCTCCGGAATGATCTCCTCGATCGGCACGGTGGCGTCCGTGTCCGGGCTGCTGCTCCTGCTCAACGCCGTCGTCGGGGCCGGCCTTCCGCTGCCGCGGCCGTGGTGGGCGGCCCCGCTGCTGCTGGCCGCCGGCGGCCTGTTCGTCCTCGCGCTCACCCTGCTGGGCTGGCCGCTGCGCGGGCGCCAACCGGAGCGGGCCGCCGTCGCCGCCACGTACCGGGCGCTCGCCGACGCCCTGGAGGCGGCCGGCGGGCCCGACTACGACGAGCGCCGCCGCCGGCTCACCCAGACCCTCAACCAGGCGTACGACCTGGTACTGGGCCGCCGCGCCCGCGTCCACGGCCGCAGCCCCGCCCTGGTGCGGATGCTCGCGCAACTGAACGTCGTGGTCCCGCTGGTCGAGGCGGCGCCCGCCGCCCACCTGCGCGGCCGTCCCCTGCCGCCCGCCTACCCGGCGGCCGTACGGGAACTGGCGCGGGCCGTCGAGGAGGGCCGCACCGGCACCCCCGTCCTGGACCTGCCCGCGCCGGCCACCCGCGCGGAACGGGCCCTGGACGCGGCGCTGCGCCACGCGGCGCCGGTCGTCCACCTCGCCGATCCCCTCCCGCACAGCGTCGACGACAAGCTGGGCCGGCCCGCAGCGCTGACGGTCCGGGCCCGGCGCGCCGTGCGCGACATGGCGCTGTCCCCGGCCTCCTGGCGGTACGGGCTGCGGCTCGCCCTGTGCATCGGGATCGCCCAGTCGCTGGTCTCGCTCGTGCCCGTCGAGCGCTCGTACTGGGTGGCGCTGACCGTCACGTTCGTCCTCAAACCGGACTTCGGCTCGGTGTTCTCGCGGGCCGTGCTGCGCGCCGTGGGCACCGCGGGCGGGCTCGTCGTCGCCGCCGCGGTCCTCGCCGAGGTGCCCCGCGGCTGGTGGGACGTGCCCGTCATGGCGGTGCTCGCCGCGCTCATCCCGGCGTTCTCGGCGAAGGGGTACGCCTTCCAGACCGCGGCGATCACCCCGGTGATCCTGCTGCTGTCGGACCTGCTGAACCACCAGGGCTTCGACCTGATCCGGCCGCGCCTGGTGGACAGCCTGATCGGCTGCGCCATCGCCCTGGTCGCCGGATACCTGCTGTGGCCGGAGAGCTGGCGCAGCCGGATCGGGGACCGGCTCGCCGACGCGGTCGACGACGCCGCCCGGTACGTGGAGCGCGCCTTCGGGCCGCGCCCTGCCACGGAGACGGGGCTGCGGGCCGCGCGGACCGCCCGCCTCCAGGCCCGGCGGCGCATCTACCGCGACCTGTCGGGCGTGCGCAGCGAGTTCCAGCGGGCACTGACCGAGCCGCCGCCGGCCGGGACGCGGGCGGCGGCGTGGTGGCCGCTCGTCGTCGCCGTGGAGCGGGTCGTGGACGCCACCACCGCCGCCCGGGTCCGCGTCAACCACGGGGCCCCGCCGCCCGGGCAGGACGAGGTGGAGGCGCTCAGCGCCGACCTGCGCACCCTGGCCGCGGGCGTACGGACCGCGCGGACCCCGGACCGGCTGGAGCCGCCCCCGGAGCGCTCCTGGGACGAGGAGTCCGTCCTGGCGCCGGTGCGCCACGAGGTGGCCGCCGCGCACGGCTTCGCCTCCCCCGAACGGGCCTGATGCCGGGCCGCCGGGCCCGGGGCGGGGGAGCATCGGGACATGAGGCCCCTTCCCCGGCACCGCGGCGGGCGCCGAGGCGCCGCGGCCGTCCTGCTGCTCGCCGCCGCCCCGGCGGCCGCGGCGGGCTGCGCCGACGTGGAGGGGCTGCGGGACGACGGCGACCTGGGCACCGTCCACGCCCCGCAGACCCTGTGGGAGGACATCCACCCGGACCCGCCCGACCCCGGAGGGCAGCCCGGCGCCGCGGCCGTCGTCCCCGGCCTGCCCAAGGCCGCCGGCCTGGACATCCGGTCCGTGGACGCGCTGGACATCGTGCGGGCCGACATCACCGCCGCCGCCCGGCAGGACGGCGGCACCGGCCGTCTGGTCGACCCGCGGGCCGTGCAGCGGCTCGCGCTCTGCACACAGGCTGTGGACGGCGGACCGTTCTGCCCGGTGCGGCCGCCCGTGCTGCACGACGTGACCGGCGACGGACGCGACGAGCTGATCACCGCCCTGGACGTCGACGGCCGGGTCAGCGAACTGCGCGTCTACACCGTCCGCGACGACGGCTCGATCACCCGGATCCTGTCCCGGCGCGGCGTCCTGGAGGGCGTCGAGGTGGCGGCCGAGCACCTGGCGGTCCGCGAGCCCACCTCCGATCCCGAGAAGGTGTCCGTCTCCGACTACGTGTGGGACCCGGACGCGGGGGTCATGAACCTCTCCGAGCTGACCCTCGACGAGTGCCCCACGCTGAAGACCGGCTCCGTCCCGTGCGCGGCGGTCCGGGGCTGAGGGGCGGGGCCGGCATGCGGAGGGCGGGCAGCCTGCGCTGGAAGATCGCCCTGACCACCACCGCGGTGTGCTGCGCGGTCGCCGCCGTGCTCGGGATCCTCGTGCACGACGTGGTCGCCCGGCAGGTCGTCGGCGAGGTCCGCAAGGAGGCCGAGCTGGCCCTGGACCACGCGCTCGTCCTGTACCAGTACGGCACCTCGCACGGCGACGTGAACGTGGCCCTGGACCCGCCCGGCCTGCCCCCGCCGCTGCGCACGCTCGTGGCCCGCGGCAGGACGGGCAGCATGGTCGGCGCGCACGCCGGGAAGCCCGTCATGTGGGCCGCCGGGCCCGCCGACGGCAAGGCCCTCGCGGTCTGGGTCCCGTACGGCGGCACGCGCTCCCGGCTGCGCGACCTGGACACCGCGATCCTCGCCGCCTCGGCGGTGGCCGCCGGCGTGGTGGCCTTGGCGGGCCTGTTCCTCGCCGACCGGATCAGCCGGCGGCTGACGGCCACCGCGGCCGTCGCCCGCCGGATCAGCGCCGGCGACCTGGACGCCCGCGTCGACTTCCCGACCGCCCGGGAGGACGGGGCGGAGCAGCGGCCCCGCCACCGCGACGAGGTCCGGGACGTCGCCCAGGCGCTGAACTCGATGGCGCAGTCGCTGCAGGACCGGCTGGAGGCGGAGCGGCGGTTCACCGCGGACGTCGCCCACGACCTGCGCACCCCGCTGACCGGCTCGATCGCCGCGGCCTCCCTGCTGCCCGAGGGCCGCCCCAAGGAGATGATCAAGGACCGGCTGAACGCGCTGCACCGGCTCACCGAGGACCTGCTGGAGGTCTCCCGCCTGGACTCGGGCGTCGAACACGCCGATCTGGCCCGCATCGAGCTGGGCCACGCGGTGCGCCGGGCCGTCGCCGCGACCCGGTTGGACGCCTCGGTCCGCGTCGTGCGGGACGCGGAGGTGGTCACCGACCGGCGGCGCCTGGACCGGATCCTGGCGAACCTGCTCGTCAACGCCGGCAAGCACGGGGCGCCGCCGATCGAGGTGAGCGTAAAGGGGCCGGTCGTGACCGTACGGGACCACGGACCCGGTTACCCGGACCAGCTCATCGAGCACGGGCCGCAGCGGTTCCGCACGGGTGACCCGGGCCGCGGAAGGGGGCACGGGCTGGGACTGACCATCGCCGTCGGGCAGGCGGCCGTCCTGGGGATCGGCATCGCGTTCTCCAATGCGGCCGACGGGGGCGCGGTGACCACGCTCCGGCTGCCCGTCGGGCGGTTGACCGGCGAGTGACCGACGACGGCGTCCGGGGTGTGTTTCACGTGAAACACACCCCGCCGCCCGCGGACCACCCGTCCGGCCGAGCCGGCCGGATCAGACGCCGATGTTCCTGCCGTCCTTGCGCCACACGGCCACCACGGCGGGGCGGACCAGCTTCCCGGGCCCGTCGGGCCACGCCGAGGCCGGCTTCTCCACGGACGCACCGTCGACCTCGCCCGGGTGCTGTACCGCGACGAGGACCCGCTTGTCCTGTACCAGTGGGCCGCAGGTCTCGGCGCCGCGCGGCACGGTCAGGAACTGCTTCAGCTCGCCGCGGCGCGGCCCGGCCGTCGCGACGCCGAACAGCCCGTCATGGGAGCCGAGCTGGTTGCCGTCCGTGGAGATCCACAGGTTGCCGTGCGGGTCGAAGGCCACGTTGTCCGGGCACGAGATCGGGCTGACCTTGTCCTTCGGGAAGCCCGCGAAGTACGTCGAGGGGTCGTTCGGGTCTCCGGCGACCAGGAACAGCCGCCAGGCGAACCCGTCGCCCGCCGGGTCGTCGAAGTTCTCGGCGAGTTCCAGTATCTGGCCGTGCTTGTTGACGTTGCGGGGGTTGGCCTCGTCCGCACCCGGCTTGCCGGCCTTGCCGCGGTCGGAGTTGTTGGTCAGCGCGACGTACACGCGCCCGGTGCGCGGCGAGGGCTCGATGTCCTCGGGCCGGTCCATCTTGGTGGCGCCGGCCTTGTCGGCGGCCTGCCGCGTGAAGACGAACACCTCCTCCGCGGTCATGCCCTCGACGTGCGAGACGTTCCCCGACGGCGAGGCGGTGGCCAGCTTGATCCAGGTGCCGGACCCGTCGAAGGCGCCGTCAGCCGGCAGCCTGCCGGTGCCGTCGACCTCCGCGGCCGGGGAGTCGCCGGTCAGCTTGGCCACGTAGAGGGTGCCCTCGTCGAGCAGGGTCAGGTTGTGCTCCTTCGCCGCCCGCGAGTCGCCCTTCTTCATCCGCTTCGAGGAGACGAACTTGTAGAAGTAGTCGAAGCGCTCGTCGTCGCCGCTGTAGACGACCGGGCGGCCGTCCTCGGTCAGCCGGGGCTGCGCGCCCTCGTGCTTGAAGCGGCCCAGGGCGGTGCGCTTGCGCGGCACCGAGTGCGGGTCGTACGGGTCGAGCTCGACGACGTACCCGAAGCGGTTCGGCTCGTTGGGCTCCCGGAGCACGTCGAAGCGCTTGTCGAACCGCTCCCACTTGCGCTCCGACGCACCGCCGGTCAGGCCGTAGCGCTTGAGGCGGGCCGCCTGGACGGGGTCGGTGACCTGGCCGGCGTTGGCGAAGTACTGGTTGAAGTTCTCCTCGCCGTGCAGGGTCGTACCCCATGGGGTGGTGCCGCCGGAGCAGTTGTTCAGCGTGCCGAGGACCCTGGTGCCGGAAGGGTCGGCGGAGGTCTTCACCAGGTCGCTGCCGGCCACGGGTCCGGAGAGGCGGAACTCGCTGGTCGCGGTGAGGCGGCGGTTGAGCGGGTGGCGGTTCACGGCGGTCAGCCGGCCGCTGCGGTGGTCTTCCTGGACGACGACCACGCCGAGGCCGTGCGCGGCCCACGCGATCTCGACCTGCTCGCGGGTCGGGTTCTCCGGGTCGTAGCCGCGGAACATCAGCTGCTCGTCGGTGTACTCGTGGTTGGCGACGAGGAGCTGTTGGCGCTCGTAGCCGCTGCCGAGCGGGAGCAGGGCGAGGAAGTCGTTGTTGTAGCCGAACTGGCCCGCCTGGGCGGCGGCGCTCTGCCGGTCCGGGTGGAAGCCGGGGGCGCCCTTGACGATGGGGTCGCCCCAGCGGATGACGACGTTCTGCTCGTAGCCGGCGGGGACGGTGACCCGGTCGTGCGTGTTCGGTGCGACGGGCGTGAAGCGCAGGCCGCGGGCTCCCGCGGCGTCGGCGCCGCCGTCGGCGGCGAGCGCATCCGCCACGGGGGCGGCGCTCGCGGGGGACGCGCTGCCGCCGACCGCCGTCGCGGTGCCCGCGGCCGTGGCGACCGTGACGACGGCGGCGGTGCGCAGCATGGAACGGCGCGAGTAGGCGCGGGCTATGACGTCGCCGACGTAATCGTTGCCGCTCGTGTTGGGAACCTCGTGGAAGCAGGCGTCCCCACAGCGGTAGCGGCAGGTGAGGGCGGAACGGCCGCCCCCGTGCGGGGTGCCGATGAGCGGCAGGAGCTTGCGCACGAGAAATCCTCCGTAGCTGCACGGGCCGACGGGAAGGCCGGCCGGATCCAGCCGTGACGCTAGGGCGGGCCCGCACCGGTACGGCGGCCGCCGGATGAACACGCGGTGAACCGGGCGCGTCGGAGCGGGAGTTCACGGCCGGAGCGGGCGGGCCGGGGCTCGGCCTCCGTCTTTCGGCCATATCCGGCTGCGGGTGACAGCCACCCGACACCTGACGCAAAAACGCCCAATTCGGTTCGTACGGTGCCGCTTCAGTGAAACGGAGGGACGCGATACGGTGCCGGTCAGCGCGGTCCGCGGGGGCAATTCCCTGCGGGGGCCGGAACAAACGGGAGATGTGGGAGAAGGCCGAAAACGGACGGAACGGGCCGGGCGCCACGAAGGGTGACCCTGCCGACGTTCCAGCCGAGGGGCCGATAACCTTACGTGTCCGCTCTGGGCAGGGATCAACCGCGCAGCACGGACAAACGACGCACGCACTCATGCGAAAGGCCTGGCCCATGGGTATTCGGAGCTTGTTGCGCAAGGTTTTCGGACGGTCCGCCGAGCCGGTTCCGGAGACGACCGAGGCCACCTCGACCACCTCTTCGCCTGCCGTGCCGAACCAGGCGGACCGCCACCCGCTGGACGCGGCGGCCGAGCTCGTCGCGGCGTCCTTCGACAACCCCACTGTCCCGCCGCAGTCCGCGCCGCGCGACCGCGAAGCGGGCGCCACCGTACTGACCGCGACGGCCGCGGACCCGACCGTCCCCGAGGCCCGCCGCCCCCTCTCCCCGTCGCAGCCGCCGCAGTCCGACACCGCTGCCGCTCCCGCGGAGCCCGCACCGGCCGCCGAAGCCGCGGCCGCCCCGGCCGCCGAAGCGGCGGATCCCGCCGCCTCGGACGCCGCCCCCGCGCAGCCGGAGGCCGAAGCCGCGGAGCCGGCCGCCGGGGCCGACGCCCCGGAGCCGCAGGCGGCCACCGAGGCGGAGCCCGCGCCCGCAGCCGCCGAAGCCCCCGCCGCTACGGCCGAGTCCGCCCCGGCCGCCGAAGCCGCTCCGGACGCGGAAGCGGAGCCCGAGCCCGCACCCGCCGCCGCCGAAGCCGCCGCCGAGGCGGAGCCGGAGCCGGTCGCCGAGGCAGAGGCTGCGCCCTCGGCCGAGGCACCTGCCGACGAGGCCGACGGCGAAGCCCACGCCGCCGAAGCCGCTCCGGACGCGGAAGCGGAGCCCGAGACCGCACCCGCCGCCGCCGAGGCGGAGCCGGAGCCCGCCCCTGCCGAAGCCGCCCCGGCCGCCGAGGCCGCCGAGGCGGACACCATGGTCGAGGCCCAGCCCGAGCACGCACCCGCCGCCGAGACCGCCCCCGTTGCGGACGCCGAGCCCGCGCCCGCCGCCGAGGCGGAGCCCGAGGCCGCGCCCGCGGAGGCCGAGCCGGCGGCGGCCGCTGCCGAAGCCGAGGCCGCCCCGGAGCCCGAGGCTGCGGGGGAACCCGGCCTCGCGGCCGAGCCCGCCGCCGAGGGGCCCGCCGTCGCGGCCGCCGTCGTGCGCAAGCGGGCCCCCGAGGTGGCCGCCGCCTACAAGGCCGCCGGGCAGGTGCTCCGCGCCAAGGGCCGTACCGGAGCGCGCGCCAAGGTGTACCTGGTCCTGGACCGCTCCGGCTCCATGCGCCCGTTCTACAAGGACGGCAGCGCCCAGCACCTCGCCGACCACGCGCTGGCGCTCGCCGCGCACCTCGACACCGAGGCGACCGTGCACACCGTCTTCTTCTCCACGGAGGTGGACGGCACCGCCGACCTCACCCTCGACACCCACGACGCCTCCTGGGCGGAGGCCCGCAACGGCGAGCTGGGCCGCATGGGCCGCACCAGCTACCACGTCGCCGTGGAGCAGGTCCTGAAGCGGTACCGCGAGGACGGCGGCGCGGGCCCGGCCCTCGTCGTGTTCCAGACGGACGGCGCCCCCGACAGCCGCCAGCCCGCGAAGCAGGCGCTCGCGGACGCGGCCGAGGCGGCGCCCGAGGTCCACTGGCAGTTCGTCGCGTTCGGCGACCACGAGAGCAAGGCCTTCGACTTCCTGCGCAAGCTGGACGGCGCGAACACCGGCTTCTTCCACGCCGGCCCCGCCCCCCGCGAGCTGGCCTCCGCCGCCCTGCTCAAGGGCGTTCTGGAGCGCTTCTGAACGGCCCCGCCCCGCGCGGCCGACACCAAGGCGCCCCCGCCCCGGAGAGATCCGGGACGGGGGCGCCTTCGCCGTCCACCGGGCCGCGGCGGCCGCAGCCGCCGCGGGCCGTCGGCCTACTGGTGCTGCTTGACGGCCTTCTCGACCGGCTCGGAGGTCTTCGTCTCCACCGGCTTGCGCAGCGCGATGTTCAGCTCGCGCAGGCGGGACTCCTCCAGCACCGTCGGCGCGCCCATCATCAGGTCCTGCGCGTTGCCGTTCAGCGGGAACGCGATGGTCTCGCGGATGTTCGGCTCGTCCGCGAGGAGCATGACGATGCGGTCGACGCCCGGGGCGATGCCGCCGTGCGGCGGGGCGCCGAGGCGGAACGCGCGCAGCATGCCGGCGAACTCGCGCTCGACGGTCTCCGCGTCGTAGCCCGCGATCTCGAAGGCCTTCAGCATGACCTCGGGCTCGTGGTTGCGGATGGCGCCGGAGGACAGCTCGATGCCGTTGCAGACGATGTCGTACTGCCAGGCCAGGATGTCGAGCGGGTCCTTCTCCTCCAGGTCCTTCATGCCGCCCTGCGGCATGGAGAACGGGTTGTGCGAGAAGTCGATCCGGCCGGTCTCCTCGTCCCGCTCGTACATGGGGAAGTCGACGATCCAGCAGAACCGGAAGACGTTCTCCTCGAACTGGCCGGCGCGCTTCGCGGCCTCGACGCGGACCGGTCCCATGATCTTGGAGACCTCGTCGAACTCGCCGGCGCCGAAGAACACGGCGTGGCCGGGGGCCAGGCCCAGGCGCTCGGTGAGGACCTTGACGTTCTCCTCGGTGAGGAACTTGGCGATCGGGCCGGTCAGCGAGCCGTCCTCGCCGACGCGGACCCAGGCCAGGCCCTTCGCGCCGAGGGAGACGGCGAAGTCGCCGAGGCCGTCGAAGAACTTGCGGGGCTGCGCGGCGGTGTCCGGGACCGGCAGGGCGCGGACGTGCTTGCCGGCGAACGCCTTGAACTCGGAGTTCGCGAAGACGTCGGTGATGTCGACGAGCTCCGGCTTGGCCCGCAGGTCGGGCTTGTCGTTGCCGTACTTCAGCATCGACTCGCGGAACGGGATCCGCGGGAACGGCGAGGTGACCTCGCGGCCGCCGCCGAACTCGGTGAAGAGCTCGGTCATCAGCTTCTCGATCGGCTGGAAGACGTCCTCCTGCTCGACGAAGGACATCTCCACGTCGAGCTGGTAGAACTCGCCCGGCGAGCGGTCGGCGCGGGCGTCCTCGTCGCGGAAGCAGGGCGCGATCTGGAAGTAGCGGTCGAAGCCCGAGATCATCAGCAGCTGCTTGAACTGCTGCGGCGCCTGCGGCAGCGCGTAGAACTTGCCGGGGTTCAGGCGGGAGGGCACCACGAAGTCGCGCGCGCCCTCGGGGGACGTCGCGGTCAGGATCGGGGTGGCCATCTCGTTGAAGCCGAGCGCCGTCATCTTCTGACGCATGGCGGCGATCACCGCGGAGCGCAGCATGATGTTGCGGTGCATGCGCTCACGGCGCAGGTCGAGGAAGCGGTACTCCAGGCGCCGCTCCTCGTTCACACCGTCGTCGGTGTTGATGGTGAAGGGCAGCGGCCCGGCCGCGCCCAGCACCTCGACCTCGGCGGCCTCGATCTCGATCTCGCCGGTGGGCAGGTCGGGGTTGACGTTCTCGGCGCCGCGGGAGACGACCTTGCCGTCGACGCGGACGACGGTCTCCTTGGAGAGCTTGTCCAGCGCCTCGGCGGCCGGGGTGCCGGGGCGGGCGACGAGCTGCGTGATGCCGTAGTGGTCGCGCAGATCGATGAAGAGGATGCCGCCCAGGTCTCGACGATTGTGCAGCCAGCCACTGAGCCGGACGTCGGTGTTGACGTCAGAGGCGCGGAGCTCGCCGCAGGTGTGGGACCTGTACCGATGCATCAGTCATCCAGTTCTTCGCGATACCAGGGTGGATTCAACCCTGACAAGGTTACCGTCCGGGCCGGGACCCGCGCTGGCGCGCCCGCCCGCCCCGCCCTGACGGGCACACCCGTCCGATGAGCGGCAAAGACGATCGCGGCGGGCCCGTGGTTGGATGACCGGGTGCTGAGCCCTTCACCCTCCCTGCTGCCCGAGCCGGTGCGCCGCCTCGCCGCCTGGTGCGCCGTCGTCCTGCTGGTCACCGGTGTGGCCGCGGTCGGCGTGTGGCTGTGCATCGTCTTCAAGACGGCCGTCACCCCCGTCCTGCTCGCCCTGCTCGGCACGGCCCTGCTGGGCCCGATGCACCGGCGGCTCGTCGCGATGCGCGTCAACCGCTCCCTCGCCGCGGCGCTGACCTGCCTCGCCGTGACCGCGGTCGTCGGCGGGGCGACGTACGTGGTGGTCGCCGCCCTGATCGACACCGGCGACCAGATCGCCGGCTCGCTGCGCCGCGCCGGGCAGGACCTCGCCCCGCACTTCGGGGCCGCCGGCACCTCGCTGGAGGACCTCGCCGCGAACGCGAAGGGGCTGCTGGCGAAGTTCGGCGGGACCGCCGCTTCCGGGGTGATCGCCGGCATCGGCGCCGTCACCTCGATGCTCGCCACCGCCGTCCTCGCCCTGCTGCTGATCTTCTTCTTCCTGAAGGACTCCGACCGGGCCGTCGGGACGCTGCGCTCGCTCGCGCCGAGCGCGTCCGGCGACACCGTCGAGGCGATGGCCCGCCGCGCCTACGGGGCGGTCGAGGGCTTCATGCGCGGCACCACGTTCATCGCGCTCATCGACGCCCTGTGCATCACCGCGGGCCTGCTGGTACTGCAGGTTCCGGGCGCGGTCGGTCTCGGCGCGCTCGTGTTCGTCGGCGCCTACATCCCCTACCTGGGGGCGTTCATCTCCGGGGCGGTCGCGGTGCTCGTCGCGTTCGCCGAGCGGGGCTGGATCGTCGGGCTGTGGGCGGTGGGCGTCGTCCTCGCCGTGCAGGTGCTGGAGGGGCACGTCCTGCAGCCGGTGATCCAGAGCCGGACCGTGCAGATGCACCCCGCCGTGGTCATGCTCGCCATCACGGCCGGCGCGGGCGTCGCGGGGATCCTCGGCATGCTGCTGGCCGTGCCGCTGACGGCGGCGGCGTTCGGCGTGCTCTCCGAGCTGCGGGCGCGGTACGCACTCGCGGCGCCCGCGGCCGCGGCGGCTGCCGCGGAGCCGGCGGGTCCCCCGGCGCCCACTGCGGATTAGGCCATTGGGGTACTGGTGCTTTCCGGACAACCCCGAACCGGTTCCTGATCGTCCGAAAGCGGCGGACCCGAGGGCACCGCTTGCGCGCCGCCGCACCCTCCTGCGGAAACGCCCGAAATCAGGTGGAGGGACCAGGGAGGCCGGACCCGTCTTGTAAAGGGAGGATTCGAGCCGGTCCGGCCGTCTCGCCCGCAACCCCCTGGTATGCGATTCGTCTTCGTGCCATCGTCGTTGACCGGACCGGGGGGACCAGCACGGCGTGTGCCGCTGCGGGCGGTGCCGACTTCTCCTCTCGGCTGCACCACGACGTGTCCGCTCAGAAGAGGAGACAGCGTGCGCAAGGCAGCAAGGTTCACCGCGGTGGCGCTCTCCGCCGCCACGATCGCCCTGGGGACGGTCACCGTCGCCCACGCCGGCGACTACACCGAGAACGGGGTGCGGATCCGCTCCAACTCCACCACCAGCTCCGGGGTCCTCGGCCTCGGCTACACGAGCCACACGATCACGCCGATCTGCTACCAGGCCGGCACGGTGATCAACGGCAACAAGTGGTGGGACAAGCACCGCAACAACAACACCGGGGTCACAGGCTTCAGCTCGATGACCCTGCTGACGAAGTGGGCGTCCAGCCACTGCTGACCGGTACGCGGAGCCACCCGGGGCCGGGGCCGCTGGAATCGGTCCCGGCCCCGGGTGTGCCGCGCAGTGTACGACCACCGGCCCACCATCGAAAGGCTGATCGTGCTCCACGCACGCCGACGGCCGCTCCTGCTGACGGCCGCCGCCCTGGCGGCGGTCACGGCACTGGGCGGCTGCACCTCCGAACCCGCGCGGCCCGGCGGCGCGGCCGGTGACCGGGGCGAACCCGCGGTGCGGATCACCCCGCAGCCCGACCCGGCGAACGCACCGCTCCCACTGGATGCCTACGGTTTCGACACGAGCCAGCAGAAGGTCATCCAGCAGGCGCAGGACATCCTGACGGAGGCCTGCATGCACCGCATCGGCTTCGCCGCGTTCAAGAACACGAGCACGTACGTCACGGCCGGCGCGGGCGCCCGCCGGACCACCAGCGGGATCGGGCTGGTCGACGCCGAGGCGGCGAAGAAGTACGGGTACCGGTCCGGCGGGCTGCCCGACCGGGAGGCGGGCGCGGCGCAGAAACGCGATCCGAGCGAGACGGCCGCCCTGTTCGGCCCGCAGGACGGCGCCCCGGCGCCCGCGGGCGCCCCGGAGGGCGGCTGCGCGGGCGAGGCGGCCCGCAAGCTGTACCCGCGCAGCACCACGGGGGCCGCGGGGGCTCCGGCCGGGAACGGCCTGGTCGACGAACTCGCCCGGCAGGCCGCGGACCGGGCTCGCGCCGACAGCCGGGTCACGGCGGCCGTCACCGAGTGGAGCGCCTGCATGCGCGAAGCCGGGTTCCAGGTGAGGACGCCGTGGGAGCTCCAGCAGATGGAGGGCACCCGCTGGACCGGGCCGGTCACCTCCGAGGAGATCACCGCGGCGACCACGGACGTGTCGTGCAAGCAGCGGACGAAGCTGTCGGACACCTGGACCGCGGTGCTGGCCGCCTACCAGACGCAGCTCGTCGAGAAGCGGAAGCAGGACCTGGACCAGGAGAGGAAGCACCTCGGCGATCAGGTCCGGTTCGCCGAGAAGGTCCTCGCGGGCGGCGGGGCGTGAGGCTCCGCGGCGCGGCCGGGGCGGCCGCCGGGGCGGCCTTGGCGCTGGCCGCCGCGACCGGTTGCACCTCCCCCGCGTCCTCCGCCTCGGCGGACGGCCGCCCGACCGCCGAGGCCGGCCTGCGGAACCCGGACCCGGAGGTCCGGCAGGCGTACGACGCGTACTGGGCGGCCTGGCTCGCGGCGAACCGCACGCCCGACCCCGCGGATCCGGCGCTCGAACGGGTCGCCACGGGAACCCAGCTGGCGGAGCTGCGGGAGAACCTCGCGCACTCCCGTACGGCCGGGCAGGTGCTGCTGGGCGAGGTGGGGCACCGCGTCGAGGGCGTTTCCGACGCCGGTCCGGGGCGGCTGGTGCTGCACGACTGCATCGACCTGGACCGCTGGCTGATCCACGACGCGCGGACCGGCCGGCCGGTCGACCAGCTGGGGGACAAGCCGACGCAGCTGGGCGCCTTCACCCTCAAGCGGGAGGGGGAGGGCGGGCCGTGGCGCGTGGCTTCGCTCCGGGTGATCGGCGAGAACTGCTGAGCGGGGGACCGGGTTTCACGTGAAACATCAACAGCCGACGACGGCCGACGCGCGCGCTGAGCGGGAGGCGGACGCAGAGCGGGAAACCGAGGCCGGCGCGGAGGCCGGGGCCGAGGCGGAGGGGCCGACCCGCGAGGGCTCCGCGCCGGGCGGCACCGGGGGTGCCGGCGACGGCGGCGCTGGTGCCGAGGGCGGCACCGGGGGCGACGGCGGGTCGCTGCGGCAGCGCCGGCGGATGCTGGCGTGGGTCGTCGCCGGAGCCGTCCTGCTGACCGGCGCCGGGGTCGCGCTCGGCGCGTCCATCCGCTCCCCCGCGCAGGTCGCCGCCGATGCGGCGCCGCCGCCGGCCTCCGTCCTGTCCGACCGCGTGGAGCGCCGAGTGCTCACCTCCTCCGTCGTCGTCCGCGGCACGGTCGCCGCCGAACAGGTGGTGACGCTCTCCCCGGGCGCGGGGGCCGCGGCTGCCGCGGGCGGGGGCGGCAAGCCCGTCGTGACGCGGATCGCCAGGCAGCCGGGGGCCGCCGTCCGGGCCGGCGAGGTGCTGGTCGAGGTGTCGGGGCGGCCCGTGTTCGCGCTGGCCGGGGCCCTGCCCGTGTACCGGGACCTCAAGCCGGGCGCCACCGGCAAGGACGTGGGCCAGCTCCAGGCCGGCCTCAGGGCGCTCGGCCACTCCACCGGCAAGGACCCGTCGGGCACGTACGGCCCCGGCACCAAGGCCGCCGTCACCGCCCTCTACACCGCGCTCGGCTACGCGCCCCGGCCGGCCGACCCCGGCGACGCGGAGAGGCTCCAGGCGGCGGAGGACGCCGCCGCCGCCGCGAAACGGCAGGTCGCGACGGCCGGGACGGCCCTGGCGAAGGCCAAGCAGGCCGGCGGTGGGGACACCGCCGAGGCGCAGCAGCAGCTGGCGTTCGCGCAGGCCGACCTCGCCAAGGCCGCCGGGCGGCTGGAGGCGGCCCGCGCGGCGGCGGGCCCGATGGTCCCGGCCGACGAGCTGGTCTTCCTCAAGGGCTTTCCCGCGCGGGTCGACGCGGTGCGGGCCGCGGTCGGCGAGCCCGTCCCCGAAGGGCTGCTGGTCCTGTCGGCCGGCGCTCCGGTGATCCGCTCCGCGCTTCCGGCGCACCAGCGGGAGCTGGTCAAGCCGGGCATGAAGGTGGAGGTCCTGTCGGAAGCCACCGGGCTGACCGCCGCCGGCACCGTCGCCTCCGTCGCCGACGCCCCCACCCCGTCGGCCGGCGGCCCCGGCGGCGCCGGTCCGGGCGCGGCCCAGCCGGGCGGCGGCTCGGACAGCGCCCCGGGCGGCGCCCCGGATGCCGGCGGGTACGCCCTGACGGTCACCCCCGACAAGGCCCTCGACGCCCGCCTCGCCGGACAGGGCGTCCGGCTCACCGTGACGGCGGCCTCCTCCGGCGAGCCCGTCCTCGTCGTCCCGCTGTCGGCGGTGTCGGCGGGCGCGGACGGCCGGACCACGGTCACGGTGCTCGGCGCGGATCCCACCGACACCGCCGCACGGCGCCGCGTCGAGGTCCGGGCCGGGATGTCCGCCGACGGCATGGTGCAGGTCGAGCCGGTCGGCGGCGCCGCGCTCGCCGACGGGGACCGGGTCCTCGTCGCGCAGGCAGCGCCGTGAGCGGGGCCCCCGCGGACGGGCCGGCCGCGGAAGCCCCGCCGGTCGTCCGCTTCGAGGGCGTCGGGCTCACGTACCCGGGCCCGCCGCCCGTCGAGGCGCTGCGGCCGTGCCGGCTGACGGTGCGGCGCGGCGAGTACGTCACCGTCGTCGGCCCCTCCGGCTCGGGCAAGTCGACGTTCCTGAACGTCGCCGGGCTCATCGACGCGCCGACCGCCGGCCGCTACCTCCTCGACGGCATCGACACCGGCGCACTGCGCGACCGGGACCGCACCGCGCTGCGCGGGCAGCGCATCGGCTTCGTCTTCCAGTCCTTCCACCTGCTGCCGCACCGCACCGCCCTGGAGAACGTGCTGCTCGCGATGGTCTACAACGGCGTCCCGCGCGGGCAGCGCGCCGCCCGGGCCCGTACGGCGCTGGAGCGCGTCGGTCTCGGCCACCGCACCGGGCACCTGCCCACCCGCCTGTCGGGCGGTGAGCGGCAGCGCGTCGCCGTCGCCCGCGCGCTGGTCGCGGAGCCTTCGCTGCTGCTGTGTGACGAGCCCACCGGGAACCTGGACACGGCGACGGCCGCGACGGTGCTGGCGCTGCTGGACGAGCTGCACGCCGACGGGCTGACCCTGCTGGTCATCACACACGACCCGCAGGTGGCGGCGCGCGGCGCGCGGACCGTCGCCATCCGCGACGGGCTCCTGACCGAGGAGGCCGCGCCGTGAGGCGGCCCAGGCGGCGCGGGTCCGGCGGTGATCCGGACATCCCGCCGTCCCGGCTGTCGGCCCGGGACCTGGTCTCGGAGGCGCTCGCCGGGATGCTCCAGCGGCCGGCCCGCTCCGCGCTCACCGGCCTGGGCACCGTCCTCGGGGTCGGGACGTTCGTGGCGATCCTGGGGCTGACGGCCACCGCGTCGTCGCAGATCGACAGCCGGTTCAACGCGCTGACGGCGACCGAGGTCGGCGTCCGGGACACGGCGGGCGGCGCCGACCCGCAGCTCGCCCTCCAGGTCCCCAACGCCTTCCCGCGGGACGCGGACGACCGGGCGGGCGCCCTCAACGGGGTGACGGCGGCCGGGGTGTTCTGGCCGGTGCCGCTCGGCGAGGCGGCGACGGTCCGCTCGGCACCCGTCGCGGGCGCGGCCGGCGAGCGCATCCCCGTGGTCGCCGCGTCCCCGGGGATGCTGCGGGCCGCCGGGCTCACGCTCGGCTCGGGGCGGGCGTACGACTCCTTCCACGACGGGCGCGCGGAGCAGGTCGCGGTGGTCGGCCGCGCGGTCGCGGCCCGGCTGGGCATCACGACGCTGGAGAGCCGGCCCGCCGTGTTCGTCGGCGGGCACGCGTTCACCGTGGTCGGGATCGCGGACGGCGCCGAGAGGAAGCCGGACCTGCTGCTGTCGGTGCTGGTGCCGCGCGGGGCCGCCGAGCGGCTGTGGGGCCCGCCGGACAACGCCCGGCGGGCCCGGATGCTGGTGGTGGTGCAGCTCGGCGCGGCCCGGCAGGTCGCCGGGGAGCTGCCGCTCGCGCTGCGCCCCGACCATCCGGAGTGGATGGCGGCGGAGCCGCCGCCGGACCCGCGCGGGCTGCGCTCCGGGGTGACCTCGGACCTGGACCAGCTGTTCCTGCTGCTCGCGGCGATCTGCCTGGTCATCGGCGCGGTCGGGATCGCGAACACCACGCTCGTCGCGGTGCTGGAGCGCACCGGGGAGATCGGTCTGCGGCGGGCGCTCGGGGCGCGGGGGCGGCACATCACCGTCCAGTTCCTCGCCGAGTCCGCCGCCCAGGGCGCGGTCGGCGGGCTCGTCGGGACGACGCTGGGCACGCTGACCGTGGTCGGGGTGTCGGCGCTGCGCGACTGGACGCCGGTGATGTCACCGCTGACGGTGGCGGCGGCCCCGCTGGTCGGGCTGCTGACGGGGATCCTGGCCGGCCTGTACCCGGCGTGGCGCGCCGCGCGCACCCAGCCGGCGGAGGCGCTGCGCCGCTAGGCCGCCTCTTCCGGATCTTGTCTGGCCCGCGCCGTCCGGCACCGCGCCTCGCCGCGTTGTCGGGCCGCCCGCGTACCCCAGTACGCGGGCGGCCCTCCGCCTTGCGATGCACGGCACCGGACGACGCGGGCTTGACCGGCAAGATCCGAAAGAGACGACCTGGGCCGGCGTGCAAAGTCGGCCGGCCCGGTCCAGGGGGGGCGGGACCGGGCCGGCCGGGAGCGGCCCGGCCCTCGGGGGATGGGGGCCGGGCCGGATCGGGGACCTTGACGGGTCAGGAGTGCTGCTCCGCCGTCTTGGTGCGCTCCCGGGCGGTGGTGGGGATGGTCCCCAGCCGTCCGGCCTGGAAGTCGTCGAAGGCCTGCTGGAGCTCCTGCCGGCTGTTCATGACGAACGGCCCGTAGTGCGCCATCGGCTCGCGGATGGGGCGCCCGCCCAGGAGGACGACCTCCAGGGCCGGCGTACGGGAGTCCTGCGACGCCTCGGCGTGCAGCGTCAGCGAACCGCCGCCGCCGAAGACGGCGGTCTGCCCGGTGCGGACCGGGCGCCGGTCGGTGCCGACGCCGCCCCGGCCGGCCAGGACGTAGGCGAGGGCGTTGAAGTCCTCGCGCCACGGCAGGGTCAGCTGCGCGCCGGGGGCGATCGTCGCGTGGATCATCGTGATGGGGGTGTGGGTGATGCCGGGCCCGCTGTGGCCGTCCAGCTCGCCGGCGATGACGCGGAGCAGGGCGCCGCCGTCCGGGGTGGTGAGCAGGGTGACCTTGCCGCCGCCGATGTCCTGGTAGCGCGGAGGCATCATCTTGTCGGAGGCCGGGAGGTTCACCCACAGCTGGAGGCCGTGGAAGAGCCCGCCGCTGACGACGAGGGACTCCGGCGGGGCCTCGATGTGCAGGAGGCCGGAGCCGGCGGTCATCCACTGGGTGTCGCCGCCGTTGATGACACCGCCGCCGCCGTTGCTGTCCTGGTGGACGAACGTGCCGTCGATCAGGTAGGTGACCGTCTCGAAGCCGCGGTGGGGGTGCCAGGGGGTGCCCTTCGGCTCGCCCGGCGCGTACTCCACCTCGCCCATCTGGTCCATCATGATGAACGGGTCGAGGTGGCGGTAGTCGATCCCGGCGAACGCGCGGCGCACCGGGAATCCCTCGCCCTCGAAGCCTCCGGGAGCGGTCGTGACGGCCAGCACCTTGCGGGCGGCGGCCTCCGGGCCCGGCTCGGCGACGCGGGGAAGCGTCAGCGGGTTCTCCACAGTCACTGCAGGCATGGTCGGAACCTCCTTCTGCACCGAGTTTAGTTGAATCCAGAACTTTCTGCCACCCACCAGAACAGCGGGCCTCCCGCACCCATTCCCGCACCGGCAGCCCGCCGCCGCGACAGGCAGGGGTTGCGACGAGGAGCGGACCCGAGGCCGACCGCGAGGCAGGGCACCTCGTGCCGTACGGGGCACATCGGGGCGCAGGGGGCGGCTCGGGAAAAGCGGCTATTCAGAGCACCAAGCCGCCCCAATTCCGCGGATTCTCAAATTCCGCACAGGCGGATTTCTCCATTCCGGCGAAGAAGTCGGACATCGGATCTCGTTGACTCAGATGATCCTCAAATAATCGGGGATTGATTGACGCCCCCCGACCGCCCCGGCAATCTTTGTTCTGCGCGGCCGACAGGGGAGCATAGAGCCGGACGCGCGACACGGGGGACGGGGAAGACAGGAGTGCGCATGCGCGCGCACTCCTCCCTTTCCGCCCGAATTCGACCAGGCGGCATGAAAGTCAAGGGGAAACAACTCAGCATGCGTTCCGCAATCAGGAAGAGCCTCGTCTCCACCGCCGCCCTCGCGGGTGTGACCCTGGCCCTGCTGCCGGGTTCGGCCCAGGCCGACACCACGCCGGCCACGCAGGTCCTCCGCATCGCGAAGTACCAGGCCTACCTCTCGGCGAAGGCGGCCAAGGGCGACGAGCAGGCCAAGGAGACCGCCGACGGGTTCGCGGCCCTCTCGGCCGCCGAGAAGAAGCGGTTCCTCGACCTGATCGAGGACCGCACCCTCATCAAGCAGCTCCTGATCGCGGGCGAGGCCCCGGCCGCCGCCGGCACCACCCGGCAGGCGTTCGCGGGCGGCGACGTCGTCCAGGAGCGCGAGACCACCGGCGGCGAGGACACGACGTCCCCCTTCTCCACCTCGGCGCTGAGGGCGTCCGGCTACCGCGACATGTGGGCCTCGTACTCGTACGTCGACAAGTTCCTCGGCGTGAAGGTCTCGAAGGTCTCGGTGCGGACCAACTACCAGGTCAAGGGCAAGGACACCACGAAGGTGTACCCGGGCAGCGCCTCCCACTACCTCTACGTGCCGGGCTGCGACTTCAACCACAGCCCGGTGAAGGAGTGGATCTCCTCGCCGCCGGCCGACAACGCCCAGAGCGAGACCGTCTGGACGGCGGAGTGCTGGGGCAGCTCCTGGGACATGCGGGAGCGCGTGTGGGGGGATTACCGCGGTTTCGTCGGCGGCTACCTGAAGGAGTAGGGCGCCCGCGGGAATTCCCGCCGAATTCCTTGACCGCATTCCGATTCCCCTGCCGCCCAACGGGCGGTGGGGATATCGGGCTGCTCAGCCGTACATGCGGCGCATGGCGTAGTCGACCATCTGCTCGACCGCCTTCGCGTCGAACACCATCCGGTGGTCGCCCTCCATGTCGAGGACGAATCCGTACCCGGTGGGCAGCAGGTCGATCACCTCGGCGCCGGTGATGACGAAATACTTGGACTCCTTGCCGGCGTACCGGCGGAGCTCCTTCAGCGTCGTGAACATCGGGATCACCGGCTGCTGCGTGTTGTGCAGCGCCAGGAAGCCGGGGGTGTCGCCGCGGGGGCAGTAGACCTTGGACGTGGCGAAGATCTGCTGGAAGTCCTCGGCCGACAGCGAGCCGGTGGTGAAGGCGCGCACCGCGTCCGCGAGGGAGGGCGGGGACGGCTCCGGATACAGCGGCTGCTCGTACCCGGCCCCGGGCATCGGCTGCTGCGGCGGGGCGTACTGCTGCTGGGCGCCCGGATTCTGGTCGTAGCCGTACATGGCCGTCAGCCTACCGAGGGTGGGCGGCCGCCAGGCGCCCGGATCCGGTCAAGGGGCCCCCTTGATCCCGTTCAGGAAGGGCCCCCAGGCCGCGGCCGCCACCGTGATCACGGGGCCGGAGGGCCGCTTGGAGTCCCGGACGGGGACGACCCCGCCGCCGACGCCGTCAGCGACCTCGACGCAGAGCCCTTCCGGTGCGGTGCTGTAACTGCTCGTCCGCCAGACAGCGGCGCTCAAGTCGACGTGCGTGTACACCATTTCCGTACTCCTCTGCGGCGACTTCGATCATCTTCAGGGACACCTTCGGGGGCAGTGCTGCCGCCCGCAGGCGGTTGTAGGCGTCCCGGTACCGCTCCACGATGCTCGGATCGTCGATGAGCTGGCCGCTGTACATGCCCTCCGTGTACATGACCGGCGGGCCGTCGCCGAAGGTCATCAGCAGGCTGGATCCCATCATGAAGGGGTGCGCCCCGGCATTACACGGGATGATCTGTGGAACGAAGTGACGGCGCCGCGCGACGGCGGCGATGTGCTCCAACTGCTCGGCCATGACCGCATCCGGGACGATCGGGTCCCGGAGGACCGACTCGTGCAGGACGACCCAGGACGCCGGCCCCTGGGCATCCTCGAACACCCATGCCCGGCTGCGCCGTGCGGCGACCTTCCGGTCCACCGTGAGCTCGTCGTCGTCGGGACAGAAGGTGTGGACGATCTCCCGGATGTACGGCTCCAGTTGAAGGGGCCCGGGAACGAGCATGGGGCTCCATTCATCGATCTTGCGGGCCTGCGTCTCCAGCTCCAGCGCGTCCTGGAAATACGGGGCGAACAGGTGCGTCCGCGACTTCCGCACGTCCTCGCAGCACCGGGCGAAGAACCCGTCTGTGCGCAGCACCCGGTCCACGTGCCGCGCCAGATCCTCCGGCATGCGCCGATGGCCCCGCTCGATCTCGCTCAGGTAGCTGGCCCCGTAGAAGCTGCCCTCCACCGTCTGCTGGAGGGTCAGGCCCGCTGCCTCACGCTTCCACCGCAGTTCCTTGCCGTAAAACGTCGACACGCTCACCGAACCGTCGATGTCCTTGCGCGCGGCCACGAGCCCGCCTTTCCACACCTCGCACCGTGGAACCCCAAACCCTTCCCACGCTACGCCGGTCAGCCCCACGCTGTGAGCGCTTCGTCACGTTCCGCAGCAACCAGGAAGGCCCCATGAGCAACCCCGCCGCCGACGCCCAGGCGATCGACGCCCTCATCGAGCTGCGCGCCGCGCTCTCCGCGCACGGGATCACGCTGCCCTCGCTCGACCTGCACCTCCCCTCCTACGCCGGGGCGTACGACACCCCGCCGCTCATCGCCCTCGGCAACTGCAACGCCGGCATCGCGGCCCGGCTCGCCGCCGCCCTCCGGGCGGGACGCCCGTGAGGCCGTTCGCCGTCGGGCTGGTCGCCGTACCGAAGGCGGTCCCCGAGCTGCGCCTCGCCGTGCGCGAGCATCTCGGCAGGCCGTGTCCGGAGCTCCAGCTCTGCGTCAGCGAGCTGCTGACCAACGTGATCACCCACCTCGGGGAGGGCACTCCCGTCACCCTGCGGATCACCGGAAGGGCAGCCCGTGTGCGGGTCGAGCTCACCGATCCCGATCCGCGGGCCCGGCCGGTGCTCCGCCGGGCGGCCGCCACCGACGAGTCGGGGCGCGGGCTCGCCCTGCTGGACGCCGTGGCGCTGCGGTGGGGCGTCGACCGGGGGGAGGACGGCACCAAGACGGTCTGGTGCGAGCTTTGACCCTGGTCACAGTGGGCGGGCAAAGGGTTGCTTCTTATTACCGACGGGTAGCATCATGACGTTACCGATTGGTACGTACGAGGAACCGTCCTTCCCGAGCCACAACGGAGCCGTCGCCATGGGGCACTACAAGTCGAATCTCCGCGACATCGAGTTCAACCTCTTCGAGGTCCTCGGCCGCGACAAGCTGTACGGCACCGGCCCGTTCGCCGAGATGGACGCCGAGACCGCGAAGAGCATCCTGTCGGAGATCGCCCGCCTCGCCGAGAACGAGCTGGCCGAGTCCTTCGCCGACGCCGACCGCAACCCGCCGGTCTTCGACCCCGCCACCAACACGGCTCCGGTCCCCGCCTCCTTCAAGAAGAGCTACGAGGCCTTCATGGAGTCGGAGTACTGGCGCCTCGGCCTGCCCGAGGAGATCGGCGGCACCACCTCGCCCCGCTCCCTGATCTGGGCCTACGCGGAGCTGCTGCTCGGCTCGAACCCGGCCGTGTGGATGTACTCCTCCGGCCCGGCGTTCGCCGGCGTCCTCCACGAGGAGGGCAACGAGGCGCAGAAGCGCATCGCGCAGATCGCCGTCGAGAAGCGCTGGGGCTCCACCATGGTGCTCACCGAGCCCGACGCGGGTTCGGACGTCGGCGCCGGCCGCACCAAGGCGATCCAGCAGGAGGACGGCTCCTGGCACATCGAGGGCGTGAAGCGCTTCATCACGTCCGGTGAGCACGACATGGAGGAGAACATCCTCCACTACGTCCTCGCCCGCCCCGAGGGCCACGGCCCCGGCACCAAGGGCCTGTCCCTCTTCCTCGTCCCGAAGTTCCACTTCGACTGGGAGACCGGCGAGCTGGGCGAGCGCAACGGCGTGTACGCCACGAACGTCGAGCACAAGATGGGCCTGAAGGCCTCCAACACGTGCGAGATGACCTTCGGCGACAAGCACCCCGCCAAGGGCTGGCTGATCGGCGACAAGCACGACGGCATCCGCCAGATGTTCATGATCATCGAGTTCGCCCGCATGATGGTCGGCACGAAGGCCATCGCGACGCTCTCGACGGGCTACCTGAACGCGCTGGAGTACGCCAAGGAGCGCGTCCAGGGCCCCGACCTGGCGAACTTCCTGGACAAGACCGCGCCCAAGGTCACCATCACGCACCACCCCGACGTCCGCCGCTCGCTGATGACGCAGAAGGCGTACGCCGAGGGCATGCGCGCCCTGGTGCTCTACACCGCGGCCGTCCAGGACTCCATCGCGGTCAAGCAGGCCGCCGGCGAGGACGCCTCCGCCGAGGTCGGCCTGAACGACCTGCTCCTGCCGATCGTCAAGGGCTACGGCTCCGAGCGCTCCTACGCGCTGCTCGCCGAGTCCCTGCAGATCTTCGGCGGCTCCGGCTACCTGCAGGAGTACCCGATCGAGCAGTACATCCGCGACGCCAAGATCGACACCCTGTACGAGGGCACCACCGCGATCCAGGGCCAGGACTTCTTCTTCCGGAAGATCGTCCGCGACCAGGGCGCCTCCCTGAACCGCCTCTCCGAGGAGATCAAGAAGTTCCTCGCCGGCGCCGAGGGCGGCGAGGAGCTGGCCGCGGCCCGCGACGCGCTCGCCAAGGCCGCCGTCGACCTGGAGGGCATCGTCGGCCAGATGATCACCGACCTCACCGCCACCGGCGAGGACGTCAAGAACATCTACAAGGTCGGCCAGAACACCACCCGCCTGCTGATGGCGTCCGGCGACGTCGTCGTCGGCTACCTGCTCCTGCGGGGCGCGGCCGTGGCCGCCGAGAAGCTCGCGACGGCCTCCGCGAAGGACGTCCCCTTCTACACGGGCAAGATCGCGGCCGCGAAGTTCTTCGCGTCCCAGGTCCTGCCGGGCGTCTCGGTGCAGCGCAGCCTCGCCGAGGCCGTCGACAACTCCCTGATGGAGCTCGACGAGGCCGCCTTCTAAAGCCCTCCGAGGCGCCCGCCCCGCGGAACGTACAGCGGCCGGCCCCCCGTGCGGGGGGCCGGCCGCTGCCGTGCGCCGGGCCCCGCGCGGGCCGCGATTCCCGGGATGCCGGTGCTTCGTGGGACGCTCGTAGACATGAGTCCACAGGAGCAGCACGCCGCCGGCAGGGGGTACTCCGTCCCCACCGGGCGCCCGTACGCCCTCAGGGAGCTCCAGGCGGCCCTCGGCAGCCTCGGCGACCACCTGCGGGACCTCTACGAGGGCGCGCACCCCACGGAGTACGAGGCCGTCGCCGACGCCCTCTACACCGCCTTCCGCACCGCGGCGGGCCTCGCGCCCGCAAAGAGCCACACCGGCTGCCCCGAGCACCCCGACGGCGCCCTCGACCCCGAGGCGCCCGACGGCTGGGGCCGCTGCCTGATCTGCAACGACCGCCGCCGCCGCGGCCTGCGCGAGCACGGCGGCCGCGCCGGACGGCACGCCGCCGCGCGCCTCGCCGCCCCGGCGGCCGGGGAGCAGCGCCGGCTCGGCTACCCCGTGCCCGACCCCCCGTACACCCTCCAGGCCCTCCACGCGCACCTGCGGAGCGTCGAGGAGCGCCGCTTCCACCTCACCCTCTCCTCCCCCTCCGACGACTTCGTCCGGCTCGCCGACGACCTGCACCGCGCGTTCATCGTGGCCCGCGAGCTGTCCCGGCCGCGGAAC
Source organism: Streptomyces sp. WAC05292 (assembly GCF_003949955.1). Taxonomy (NCBI): domain Bacteria; kingdom Bacillati; phylum Actinomycetota; class Actinomycetes; order Kitasatosporales; family Streptomycetaceae; genus Streptomyces; species Streptomyces sp. WAC05292. The sequence goes on along the minus strand of NZ_RPSE01000004.1, from coordinate 1,613 downwards.
GCCTCCGGCTGCTCCGAGCACCCGGGGGCGCCCATCGACCCGGACGCGCCCCCCGGCGAGGCCTGTATCTTCTGCGCCGGACGCAAGAGACGCGCGCAGCGCTCCGCGGCGGCCCCGGAGATGCTCCCGCGCATCCGCCGGGGCGAGCGCCGGCAGTTGCAGCGCCGGTTCGAGCGGCCGCCGGGCTGAGAAGCCGCCGGAACCGCGGAGCACACCGTCCGCCCACCGGTCCTGCCGGCTATCCGCCGCAGTCCGGCCTAGGCGAACACGACCGTCGTTAAGGTGAACCACATGAGCTCTCCCGCCCGCTTCGACCGCGGCCACACCGACGATCTGATGACCTTCCTGACGGCCAGTCCGTCGCCGTACCACGCCGTGGCCAACGCGGCCGAGCGGCTGGAGAAGGCCGGGTTCCGCCAGGTGTCGGAGACGGACGCCTGGGACGCGGGCAGCGGGGGCCGGTTCGTGCTCCGCGGCGGCGCCCTCATCGCGTGGTTCGTCCCGGAGGGCGCCGCCGCGCACGCCCCGTTCCGCATCGTCGGCGCGCACACCGACTCCCCCAACCTCCGTGTCAAACCGCTTCCTGACACCGGGTCGGCCGGCTGGCGGCAGATCGCCGTCGAGATCTACGGCGGCACCCTGCTCAACACCTGGCTCGACCGCGACCTGGGCCTGGCCGGGCGGCTGACGCTGCGGGACGGCAGCGAGCGCCTCGTCAACATCGACCGGCCGCTGATGCGCGTGCCGCAGCTGGCCGTCCACCTCGACCGGGCGGTCAACTCCGACGGCCTCAAGCTCGACAAGCAGCGCCACATGCAGCCGATCTGGGGCCTCGGCGACGTCCACGAGGGCGACCTGATCTCCTTCCTGGAGGACGAGGAAGGCCTGGAGCAGGGCTCGGTCGCCGGCTGGGACCTGATGGTCCACTCGATCGAGCCGGCCGCCTACCTCGGGCGGGACCGGGAGCTCGTCGCCGGGCCGCGCATGGACAACCTGATCTCCGTCCACGCCGGTGTCGCGGCGCTGGCCGCCGTCGCCTCCTCCGGGAGAGCCCTGGACCACATCCCGGTGCTGGCGGCGTTCGACCACGAGGAGAACGGCTCCCAGTCCGACACCGGGGCCGACGGCCCGCTGCTGGGGAATGTGCTGGAACGTTCCGTCTTCGCACGCGGCGGCAGCTACGAGGACCGCGCCCGCGCCTTCGCCGGCAGCTTCTGCGTCTCCTCCGACACCGGGCACGCCGTCCACCCCAACTACGCCGAGCGGCACGACCCGACGCACCACCCCCGCGCGAACGGCGGGCCCATCCTCAAGGTCAACGTCAACCAGCGGTACGCCACCGACGGCACCGGCCGGGCGGTGTTCGCGGCGGCCTGCGAACGGGCCGGCGTGCCGTGGCAGACGTTCGTGTCCAACAACTCGATGCCGTGCGGGACGACGATCGGCCCGATCACCGCGGCCCGGCACGGCATCCAGACGGTGGACATCGGCGTCGCGATCCTGTCGATGCACAGCGCGCGCGAACTGTGCGGCGCCGAGGACCCGTACCTGCTGGCGAACGCGCTGACGGCGTTCCTGGAGGGCTGAGCCGGCTCCGCGGGAGGGGCGGGGCG